>NZ_PPDJ01000004.1 GCF_002903145.1 Halobacteriovorax sp. DA5
TCCACCATTAAGGGAGTAGAACCTCGATTAGATTCAAACTTGAAGACATCACGCCATTTATTATTATGATCTACAAGACGAACTTTGTTATCCCTTTCCAGGCCCAGGCCGTGCTCTTCAAAAACGGTAAAAACTTTTTGCATGAACTTATTTTAGTACGATAAGGTGAAAAATAGGCAAAAAAAAAGCTACTTCAAAGAAGTAGCTTTTTTATGGTGCCCCGACGCGGATTCGAACCACGGACACAAGGATTTTCAGTCCTTTGCTCTACCAACTGAGCTATCAGGGCATAAATGATTTGGTTCCATTAAATTAATGGTTTATGTTTCTTTCGTCAATAGAAAATTAAAAAGTTTTTTAATTTTAATTTGAGATATCTTTAATTATTATGTTTGCTATGAATGAAAAGTTTTTAAGCATCGATAAAATTATTTTAACTCAAGGATCAACAACGGTTAATGCCCTCCTCTTTAGACCTCCTAGTCAGAAGCTAAAAGATACGGGATACGCCATTTTTACTCATGGTTACACATCTCACAAGATCAGTATTTTCTCATGGGCACAAAAGCTTTGTGATGACGGAATCCCAACAGTAATCTTTGACCAACCAGGTCATTTTACTGGCTCATTTCATGACGTGGCATCTTTTGAGGACTTCAAAAATGACGCGCCGATGTTATTTATCCATGCACTAAATAAATTAAAAGAAGCTTACCCTTCTCAACAAAATAAACTTCTCATTGGAGGTCACTCTCTAGGTGCCCTGACTTCAATTCTTGCAGTTCAAAATAACTACTTTGAAGGCTTTGACGTACACCACTGTGGCGTTGGCTTTGGTGTCCCACCAGAAGGTGTCACACACGTTTTTGATACGCCATTTTACCAAGCGACAGTTAAAGCACGAGCGGAACTTGTCTCAAAACACTTAGCACCAGAAATCATGTTTCCTTGGATCAAAGATCAAAAGTTTCACCTAACTCTAACAGGACACAAAGTGCATCTGATCTCAGGGGAAGATGATGTGGTTGTTGGAAAAGAAGGAATGGAAAACTTTGCAAAGATTTTAGAGAACCTTGGCAATACTGTGACAATGGAGAAGCCAGGTAAGCTTGGCCACCACCTTCCAGATATGGCCGGAAGTTTTATCAAGAAGCATGCAAAGAGGATTGGGCTACTTTAGCTTCAAATAAAGCCTTAGGTTCTTAAGCATTCCCACTCTTCCAGTACGTTCAAGTGGAGTACCTTTGAAGATACGACGGTATTCACGATTACTCATTTCTTCCAGATCGCAGAAGATATCTTCTAGGGGTCTCATTAAAAAGAAGTCGATGAATTGTTTCCCATTTTCTTTGAAGGCAGTTGAGTCGGCCTCAAGCTTTCTTTCCAGTCGCCTATTCCATGGACATACATCCTGACAAATATCACAACCGAAGATTTCACCATTTGCATTTTCGATCCCACTTGGAGGAAAGACTTCTTTAAAATGTTCAATAGTGAAAGTTGAAATACACTTATCAGCAATAATCGTTCTTTTATCGATATCAATTGCACCCGTTGGGCATGCATCACCACAACGCGTGCACTGGCCACAGTGATCTGTTTCAAACTTCTCACTAGGTGCTTCTACTTCCTTATTTAAAAGAAGTGAGCCAATGATAAAGTAGCTTCCAATGTGGCGATTGATTAGCATAGAATTCTTTCCGTACCAACCTAGCCCTGACTGATAGGCAAAGTCGCGCTCTAGAATTGGTTGGGTATCAAGAGAGAACTTAAAATCTAGCTCAGGATCTAGCTTCTGCAGCTCTTCTCCAATTGCTTGAAGCTTATCTCTCACTTCATAGTGATAATCGCGCCCCTTGAAGCCCACTACATAATTAGCTATTTTAAGCCCATTGCTCTCACCACTCTCATAAAATTTCTTTGCACTACGAGCTATATGAGAATAATCAAAAGCGATAACTAGTGTTGACTTAATATCAGGGTAATAATTTTTAAGATCTTCTCTTTTGATAGCGCGTTCATCGGCGAGGTAGCCAAGAGCGCCATGAAGTCCATCTTTAATCCAAGCTTTGAAACGTTCTAATGATTTAGGTTTAGATTCAGTGACGACACCCCAAACTTCAAGATCTAGAGTTCTTAAAATATTTTGAATGTCGTCTTTTTTGATCATGACTTGTCGATAATCTCAATTGCACCGGTTGGACAGACTCGAATACATTCGTAATCAAGCGTACAGTGTCCAATTTGATCCTTATTAAGCTTTGTCAGTTTTGTCTTCTTATCTGCAACCCAAATCTCATGAGGGCAAATTGAAACACAGTTCTGACAAGTAGAGCAGATATTATGATCTAGCAGGATTCTTTTTTTTTTATCTTCTGCAACTTCAAAAGTATCTTTATTAGCATCTTCGTGAGGAGCTTCTTTGATAATCTCAACCTTAACAGAGTTAGAATATCCTTTCGAGAATATCTTCCCATCACCTAGCGTCACAACAACTTTGTCACCATTATAAAGACCCATTCTCTCTTTTGCCTGGTTAACAACATACTTAACGTATGAGCCAGTATCTTGTACCTCTTCATCAACAAGATATGGGTAAACTCCCCAGTATAAGCAAATGCGTCTTGCTGTACGAAGGTTATGAGTTACACCAGCAACAGGAGTTTGCGGCCTAAACATCGAAACCTTACGACAAGAATTTCCACCTTCTGTTACGGCCAGAATTCTCTTTGCTTCAACTTTTTCTGCAATCATTGAAGCGGCAACCATTACAGATGAGTTCACTGAAGACAAGTCAATATTTCTTAACAGCGGACGCTCTTTAGGAGTCTTCTCCGCTTCAAAAATAATATCATTCATCATCTGCACGGCTTCAACAGGATACATCCCCGATGCAGATTCTCCAGATAGCATTACAGCATCAGTTCCATCCCAGATAGCGTTTGCAACATCACTTGCCTCTGCTCTTGTCGGAGTTGGAGCATCAGTCATACTCTCAAGCATCTGTGTTGCAGTAATAACTGGAATCATGCGGTCATTACATTTTTGAATGAGCTCTTTTTGGATTGAAGGAACTAAATGGTTTCCAACTTCAACACCCATATCTCCACGAGCTACCATAATAACATCAGTAACATCTAGGATTTCTTCAATATTATCTAATGCTTGAGGTTTTTCGATCTTAGAAATAATTGGCACTCTAACTTTTAATTTATGAAGTAAGGCCTTTACCGTCATAATATCTTCTTTCTTACGTACAAAAGATAGAGCGATATAATCAATATTATGTTTTAGAGCAAACATTAAGTCTGCTTCATCTTTGTCAGTAAATGCAGGAGCAGATACTTCACAATCAGGAAGATTAATCCCTTTATTAGACTTTAGCTCTCCCCCAACGATAACTTCAATTTTATAAACATCACGATCTCGTGTTATCGCTTTCGCAATTAGCTTTCCATCATCAAATAGAATTCTTGCACCATCGTGACAATCATCAACAAGTTTTTCATAGATAGTAGGGATATAGCAGTCTTTATATTCAGGATAGTCCGCTTGTTTAGAAGATGGTCCAATAACCCAAGTTTCACCGTTTTTAAGTTGTAATCCATTAGGTAGTTTATCTGTACGAATCTTTGGACCTTGAAGGTCAATAAGAACAGCTACTTCTCTTCCAATATTTTTTGAAGCCTGACGAATATTTGAAATAAGCTGGGCATGAGCTTCATGAGTACCGTGACTCATATTTACTCTTGTTACATTTACTCCTGCAATGATTAATTTCTCAATCATTTCTACAGTATTTGATGACGGCCCTAATGTCGCAACAATTTTAGCACGACGGACTTTGCCCATTCCCATTATCTCTCCCTGAATTTTTATAAGCTTTTTCTTTTTTTAATAATTAAGCTTTACGAGACTCTTGTTGATCCGTAAACATACCGCCACGAATTTCACTCGATCTCTCTTCTAAAGCTTCAGCATTTGCCGCACGAATTTCTTCCATACGGTTTTCATACTGATTAATTAGATTTGATCTTTCAAGTTTTGAGTTCTCATAAAGAGTATTGTATTGATTCTCAAGTTCAGTAACTTTGGAAACATACTTTCTCTGTGACTCATCTCTTTCTCGAGCAATCATATCTTCATAATACTCTACCATTCTTTTAACTTGAATGTCTGCTCTTTGTTTAACCTGAGATAGCCTCTTATCGAACTCACCTCTCAAGTTAGCTAGGTTACTGTGATTTTCACGATCTTTCAATGCTATTGCATTTCTCGTTTCTTCTTTTAGTTGATTAGACTCTAGACTTTGAGTTAATCGAATTCTTTCAATCTCTTTTGCATTTGCTTTCTTAAGTCTGTTTAACTTTGATTCATAAGAAGAGATTAACTTATCGTTTGTTTCTTCTAATTGTTCGATCTTCTGTGTTAGTGACTTAGCAAGCTTATCCTTACTTTCAATAAAGTGTTCTTTTGCTTCTTGCATCTCTTGAGAATGCTTCATATGAGTATCTTGAATAAATTTCTTTGATTCATCCGCAAAGTCTGCCTGCATCTGAGAAACAGCTTCCGTATTTCGATCACTCATTTTTTGAACTGTCTCGCCAAACTGTGCTCTTTGTCTTTCAAGAATTTTCTTTGATTGCTCTTTATCATTATAAGCTTCTAGCTCTTTTTCTTTTACTTGGCGCTTGAAGTTACCTTGTAGCTCTTCAACATCTTTATTAAGCTCAATATTAATATCACTTAGAGTATCACTCTTAAACTTGGCCATATCTTTTTCAAGATCAGCAATATACTCAGATGATTTTTGTTTTTGAGAACGAAGTGCTTCTTTTGTTGATTGTGAGCGACGTCTTTCTTGGATATCAGCATTAAAGCGATCCGTATCAATTTGATCACGAATATTTTTAATACGTGTCTCATATCCCCTTTCCGTTTGCTCTAACTTATCGTTGAAGACATCTTCACGACTTCCACCAGATAACTTCTGATTCATCTCTCGTCTTGCTCGATATAATTCCTTCGCATGACGATTCTCAAGATCCTTTGCATTTTGCGAAGAATCTCTTTGCTCCACCTGTCTTTTTCTTGAGTTTCGATCATTGATTTCTTCAATAGAACTCTTGAAACTTTTTTGGTTTTCAGCAAGTTGCTTATCTTTTTGAGCAGTCATATCTGAAATGCGCTGCTCTTGATAGTCTTTAAGAGACTCTTCTCGACCCTTATGATTCTTTCTTAAGCTATCAACATCATCATTAAATCTTTCATAAAGACGTGCGCGTTTCTCACCACTTTCTTTTAATTGATCCCTGATTTCATTTTCATAATTTGATATCAACTGACGGCGATCTTGTTTTGTTTCTAACTCATGATCGTGTGCCGTATCACGAGCGTCACGGTAAACCTTATCAATTGTCTCATTGAAGTGGTCATTCATCTTGCCCATAGTTGAATCGAATCTTCTTTGTTGTGATGAGAGACGATGATCCATATTCGAATTTTCGGCCAATGTTTTTGACTCATAGGCTTCGCGAATATTTTTAAAACGTGTATCGAATTGATCCTTACTATCCTTACGATCGCGTTCGAACTCACGCTTATTTCCATCTAACTTACTTAGATAATTTTTTTGTTGTTCTTCAATTTTTCTTTTTGTATCTTCCGTGGCCGTTTCTCTGAATCGATCTTGCCTTTCTTCAACTTTATTAAGTGAGTTATCATAGGCTTGACGCTGCTTATTTAAGCGATATTCTTGAGTGTCTTTTAACTCACCTACTTCACGTTTATAATTCTTTCTCTGCTCATCAATTGTCTGCTGAAAGTTCTCGCGGTGTTGTGAAAGTCTCTTTGAATAATCTCTAACGTCCATATTTTTTCCGATTTAGATGCAATAAGATATTATATACCCCCTCTATTCTATCAATTATGCACAATATAAAAAGGCCGGGAATAAATGCCCCGGCCTCTTAATTATCTGTCTTTCCGACTATTTTTATAATGTATTATGCGAATTATTTACCTAATTCTGAATCAATAAGCTCTTTAAATACTTCAAATGGTTGTGCACCATTAATTAGCATACCGTTCACATAAAAAGTTGGAGTTGATTGTACACCAACGTCAATCCCTTCTTTAACTGTAGCATCAACTTCTGCTTTCATACGTCCAGAATCAAGACACTCATCAAATTTCTTTTGATCTAAACCAACTGTCTTTGCTTTAGACTTAAGTCCATCAACAGAAAGTCCTGACTGATCTGCAAACATTGAATCGTGTAGTTTCCAAAATTTATCACCAGCTTGCTCATTTGCACATAGTGCCGCTTCAGCAGCTTTGGCCGCATCTTTATGAAAGCTTAATGGGAAGTTCTTGAATACAATTTTAACCTTATTACCATAAGTCTTCTTGATCTGATTCATGATCTCAACACCCTTAGCACAGTAAGGACACTGGAAATCCGAATATTCAGTAATAACTACGGCCGCATCCTTTCCACCAAACATTGGCTCTTTTCCTGTCACAGGAATTTCAAAACGTGGTCTTTTAGGTCTTTCTAAGTAAATTTCAACTGGGCTATTCTTCGTTTTCTTAGTTAAGTATGCTTCGATAGCTTCACGCTTTTTCGAGTTTCTTAAGAAGTCTACAATTCTAGCTTTTAACTGAGGATTTACATCAGGAATATTTCTTTCTTTTGCAAACTCGTTAATTTCTTTATCAGATACTTTTACGTCCTTAGCAATAACAACATCAATGAATTGCTCCATTGTCATTGAACTTCTTGCAGGGTCTTCATTTTTAAAATTCTCTAAAAGATAGGCCTTAACTTTACCTAGTTTTAGTTCATATACTTTTAATTGGGCTTCATATAACTCTGCTTCTGAGCCTTTAAAAAGCTCATCATGACTAACTTCTTTGCCATTGAACTTAATCACTGCAGTGGCATTTGGTGCCTTTTTAAATAAGAAATTTGGTTTTGAATTTACTTCGCTCGTACATGCAACTAGTCCAATTGCAGAAATAGCAACTAGGCCAAGTGCTAGCTTGGATTTTTTAAACATAATGATCTCCTTACATCAATTTAAACTAATTATATGTAAAAAAGAGAAATAATGCATTAGTGTTCACGTCATTTTTTTGTCAATTCGATAATTGCTTCACAAAGAGATCATATTGCGGCGAACTATTTTTCAATTCTTCATGCACACCTTTTGCAATAATTTTTCCACCTTCCATAACAAGAATCTGTTGGGCATCAAGTATTGTTTCAACTCGATGGGCCACGATAATTGTAACGGCCTGCTTTTGAACAAAGAGAATCATTTTACGTAGAGCTTCTTCAAGATCACTATCTAATGAAGAAGAAATTTCGTCGAATAGAACAATAGGCTTCTTTAAGTAACAAGAGCGAATCGCCGATATAAGCTGCTTTTGACCAAGTGAGATCTCATTTTGATCAAGGACTGTATCAGGCTTTATTCCCCATCTCGATAGATAAGAAATCTGTTCACAAACTTCACTCCAGAAAGCATCAAAACTTCCAAAACCTGCTTGCCCCATCGTAATATTAAATTCAACTGTTTCTGAAAAGATATGCGAATCTTGCGAAACAATCCCAATCAATTCACGATACTCATTGAAGTCATCAATATAATCAAAATTATACTCTTTCTTAACTCCGCTATGATTTTCAACAAATACCTTCCCTTCATCAGGAATAATATTAGCGGCCATGATATTTAAGAGAGTCGATTTTCCACTTCCAGATAATCCGACAATCCCAATAAGATCACCTTGGCGACAATCAAAAGAGATATCTTCTAAAGTAAAGGGTGTTGAATTCTCACCTTTAGCAGGATACGTAAATTTTTGGATTTCAATATGCATCTTTTCAACATCATACTGGCGTCTTTTTGTATTGATATCTGAAGACTTTTCCTTGTCTAAATCAACAAGAAATTCATTAATACGCCCTACTCCTGTTGCTGCTCTTTGAATATTTGCAACTTTCGAAGAGACATCTTTAATAGGATTAATCGAGCGCTGAATTAAATCAATTAGAGCAAAGATCAATGCGACTTGAGTAATACCACTATTTGGGATGATAAAGATTGCACAAGCTAAGAAGACTGGAAAAAGAGACTCGGCAAATGAGTAGTACGATGCGTCCCAAACGTTTGAAGATAGGATCTTCTTAAGAAATTCATCAAAGACAAATAAGGACTTCTTCGATGTATACTGATCTGCAGGGTTGTAGTAATTCTCACGAACACCGCCAATAAGATCCGCAACAACACGGTAAAGTTTTGCACGTGAATTTCTCACGCTTAAGAAAACTGCACGCATATACTTAGAGCACCAAATTAAAATAAAGCAGGCTCCAAATTGGATTACTGCAAGATACACTCCGGCAATTGCATTTAAACTTACAAAACTGATCAGAGAAGCAACAACGAAGAAGATATCAATGACAATTCCAAAAGTTCCAGAAGTAACAAGCTCCCTTAGGCTTTCCGTATCGCTCATAATACGCGCTAAGACCTCTCCTTGAGGGTAGCGATCATTGCGGTTTTCTTTCGATGTTTGAAGCTCAACACTTGAGAGCCACTTACCGTAACAATGAGTGCGGACGAATTGAACAAGGCCTACAACATAACGATTAATAATCAGGTTATAAACAGCACGGTTTAAGGCCGTTGCCAAAAAGATAAATGTCATAATTCCAAGAGTCTGACGATAAACCTCTTCGACTTCATAATTTGCAGTAAGTTTTGCGATTAATTGTGGTAGTGCTGCACCAAGAGCACTTGAGATAATAAGACATACAACCATGCTTAATAAATACTTACCACTTCCTTTATATACTAGGAATTTAGATGAGTTGTTTTCTAAAGTGCTCATAAATTCCTCCTTCTTGTTTTTGTGTAAAATCGATAACACTTGACTCTTCTCTTAAGCCTTCACTTTCACAGATTAAACTTAAGTGATCACATTGAACCGCTGTCGTGTACCTGTGTGTCGACATAATGAGCGTGCGACCTTCAAAAATATTCATAGCATTGAGCTGATTCAAAATTTCTCTTTCAAGCACGACATCAACTGATGAGAAAGGGTCGTCCCAAATAATAAACTCACTTTCAAAAAGTAATGACTTAATCAAAGAGACTCGCTTGATTTGTCCACCTGATAATCTCTTTCCGTTTTCTCCAACAACAAGGTTAAACAAACTCTTGCGATCTGAAGCTAAGTAATCGAGTCCAAAGATCTTCAGTAGATCATAAGCTTTCGCTAGTTGTTCTTCATTGAAGTCTCTACCCAGGGATAAGTTTTCTAGAATTGTTCCATTATAAAGATACGGATCTTGAGCGACATAACTCGTACTTCTTTCTTGGATCTTTAAAACCTCAGAAATTTTAACGAGTAACTCAGACTTTCCACATCCAGTTTTTCCGACAATTGCATTCTTTGTATTTTTCCAAATTTTTAAATTGATATCGTTGTCCCAAAATGGAAGCTGTAATTCAAAAGACTCTTCTTTTTCTTTAAAAGAGAATTCTCTTTTAAGCATTGCCTCAAGTTCACTCTCTTTATCAAGTACAGCAACAAGCTCTCTTACTCTTGCCCACGCTCCAGCAGAGCGAGTGAAGACAACTCCAATCCAAGCAAGGAACATAATTGGTTCTAAAAATAGATAAACAAAACCAGAGAATAAAATCAGTGAAGATGCACCAAGCTGTTGCGTAAAAATGATATAGGCACCCCAAATTAATGAAAGACCAACTCCAGTTGGCATAAGTGGAATAGAAATGCCAACACGCTTACCTGCCTCATAAAAATTCTCAAGCTCTTCCATTGACTTCTTAGCAAAGAGATCAATAAAAGCTTTTTCCGCATGGAAGTTTTTAATTGTCTTTTTACCTGCGTAAGTTTCAATAATGATATTTTGAACATCACCCTGAAGGTCTTGTGTTTGGCGATAGAATTTACGGTTCGTTGAAACAATTGCACTGAAGAGAACAAACGCCACAAGCATCGGTAGTAGCGCAATAAACAGCTCTTTATTGAAACTTAATAGCTTTGGAACAAGGATCGAAAGAGCAATGATGATATTAGCAATTTGTAAAAGAGCGAAACCAATTAATGCTCTTACGTGCTCAAGATCTCCACCAATAATTTGAAAGATTTGACCTTTCGGGTATTCTTTATAACGAGAAGGACTCACTTTTTCTAATTTCTTCATGAGATCAAAGCGTAAGATCTTTTGTAAGACACGGGCCGGATAGAAAAAGAGAAGTCGTGAAGAAGTTCTAAAAACAATAATTCCTAAGGCCAATAAGAAGAGATGTCCCACTGGAATAGAAATTCCTTTTGAAATTTTCTCTGCTAAATCTTTTGCAATAAAAGGAAGTTCACTTTGAATCTTGTGAGTTAGATAGAGACAAATGAATGCCCCAATATAGTAGTACCAGTAGTGAACAAACTGCGTCATTACCAGCGATGTTAACTTTTTATTAAGATAGTCTTTCATTCCAGCAAGTCTACTTGAAATCCAATCATCAGTCACGTTTCTGTTTAAAGGAAGGCCTAGTGAAATGTGAAAAAACATTCTTAATTTAAGTTAAATTTACCTTCTCAAACTTGGTTATGAGAATAAAGCTAGCTAAAATCCTACAAAATTAATTGGTTTCATAAAATACGAAGTTTTAAGAAAAACGTTTTTTAAGGAAAGAAAGTGATCTATCTCGTAAGTCTGCTGATGATATTAATTCTCTGTTCTATTATGGTTATTACTCATCAGGCCATTAAGATTAAACAGCTTGAAGTTGAAGGTCGCGACCTTTCGCGAAGGCTCGAAGAAAAACAACATTTACTCTCCGTTTTATTTCACGATCTATCGAACTCAACAACTCTCCTTTCACTACTAAGCGACTCTTCCCTACTTGCCATGAAAGACAAAGACGGAATCTTGCAAAACCTAGGACGTGTCAGCGGAGTTATCGAAAATATGGCAGAACTGATTCAACATATTCGAAAAATACAATCCATTGAGTCAGGCAAATCAAATATAAAGTTAGAGCCTGTTCCATTAAAAGAATCTATTGAAAATTCAATTCAGCTTATCCGAAAAAGATTAGAAAAAAAGAGTCAACATATCCGTGTTGAATTTGATGACCACAGTATCCAGGCCATGGCAGAGCCTTCGTCACTATGCCACAGCGTCTTTAGTAACCTTCTAACTAATGCATCAAAGTTTTCACCAGAAGGATCTGAAGTTGTTGTCAGGGTAACTCATCAAAACTCAGTGATCCGTGTGGATATAACAGATCAAGGAATAGGAATCCCAGAGTCAATGATAAAAAGCCTCTTCTCATTCACTAATGAAACTCACCGCGAAGGAACTCATGGCGAAGAAGGATCAGGTTTTGGCCTTCCAGTTGTAAAAAAATATATGAAATTCTACGGAGGAAATATTAAGGCCTTTAATAATATTGATGGTATTGGATCAACATTTACAATGACATTCGTTAACGCATCAAAGAGCAATCAGGATACAGTTGAAAAAACAGAGTCTAAACCAAAGAGAAGGCCTTTAAGAGAAGCGAATCAATAAATAGATTGAGAAAAAGATGGTAGGACTATGCAGATTCGAACTTTACAACCTGCGATCAAAAGATGCCCAAAGGCATGTTTTGGCGCTGAGTTGATATCGGTATCAGCAAACTAAATCATCAAGCAATGTAATTGAAAGTATCAAAGATGGTAGGACTATGCAGATTCGAACTGCAGACCTCTACCATGTCAAGGTAGCGCTCTAACCAACTGAGCTATAGTCCTACAAGTGTCTTAAAGTAGAAAAATAATATTCTAATTCACCAAACTCGTCAAAAGATAAAATTGACGCACAAACCTAAGCAACATCGTTGCAATTTTGCTAGTATAACTAAAAATCATGGAGGAATAATGAAAAATATTATTATGATATTAATTCTATCTAGTTGTGCTGTTTCAAAAACAAAACTAACTCCAGCTGGAGAGAAAGTAAAAGTAACATATCAAAAGCCACGTCATAAAAGCTGTAAGCCTTTTACAAATGTCGTTGGTGAAAATGAAAATGGTATCAAGGATCTTGCTGTTAACCATGCCGTCAACTTAGTTGCTGATGAGGGTGGAGACACTATCTGGATCAAAGAATCTGTAAACGAAGGAAACACTTGGAAAGTTTACGGACTTGGTTACCACTGCAAATAAGAGTAAGGAATTCGAATGATTATTTTAGATAGCGCAAAGAAAGCAATTGAGAATTTTTCAATGCCTGATCACGTGGGATTTGGAAAGGTCCTACTACCGATTATGGCGACTTGTGAGTATAAACGTGGAGAATGGGGAGAGCTTGAGATCAAGCCTTATGGTAAATTAGAACTCGATCCAACTTGTAAAGTTCTTCACTATGGACAAGAAATTTTTGAAGGAATGAAGGCCTATAACTTTAAAGGCAATGGCCCAAACCTTTTTAGGCCACTAGAAAACTTCAAACGCTTTAATCACTCAGCAAGACGTATGGCCATGCCAGAAGTACCAAAAGATATCTTTACTGCAGCTGTAAATACAGTCACAAAGATGGGTGAAAACTATATTCCGAAACGTGGTGGTGAATCTCTTTATATTAGGCCATTCATGATTGCCACAGAAAACAATCTAGGAATTAAGCCAAGTGAAGAATTTCTTTTCATGGTAATCGCCTCACCTGTTGAGTCTTACTTTTCAGGAGGAAGCTATAAGCTTTTAATTGAAAGAAATATGATTCGTGCGTGCCAGGGAGGAATGGGAACGGCAAAGACTGGTGGTAACTACGCCGGTGCTCTTAACGCAGGTGTAAGAACTTTAAAACTTGGACTACACCAAACACTATGGTTATCAGCAACTGATCGTAAATCGATTGAAGAATTAAGTGGAATGAATTTCTTTGCTGTAATTGATGGTGAAATTCACACTCCAGAATTGACTGAGACAATCCTAGATGGAATTACTCGTCGTTCACTCATCGATATTGCACGTCACAAGGGTTACAAAGTTGTCGAGAGAAAGATTAGCATTGATGAATTAATTGAAGATATTAAGTCTAAGAAATGTACTGAGTGCTTCTCTTGCGGAACGGCCGCAATCATCACCCCAATCTGCTCTTTACATGAAGAGTCTGGTGAATTTTATAATATTCAAGAAGAGTTTGGACCAGTGTCAAAAGAGCTTCGTGAAACACTTCTAGGTATCCAAGAAAAAACAATTGAAGACCCATTTAACTGGGTAGTTGATCTATAAAAAAGGGCCTCAGATGAGGCCCTTTGTATTTCTACTTCGCTAAATTTGGAAGAATTTGAAACATAACCATTGCAAGGATTGTTGGGAAAAGTGCTCCAAGAAGAAGCTTACCTGGGTTAATCCCATCTTTTCCAAAAGTACCTTTAAGGATACCAAAACCAGCTGGGTTTGGAGCGTTAGCAATAACAGTTAAACCACCACCGGCAACAGCACCTGCAACTAGGTTATACTTTGCAGAATCAGTTAGATCAACAAGTGTTCCTAGATATGTAAGAGCAGCGTTATCAGTAATAGCAGTAAGTGAAGTTGCACCTACGAAAAGAACAAAGTCACCAAGTTTAGATAGAATTGGTTGTAGCCACCAACCTTGTTGTCCACCAAGTGTAACAAGACCAGCTAAGAAGAAACCTACAAGAAGTGATTCTTTTAACTTTATTTCGTCTTGGTACTCTTTTGTAACAGTTGTGAAACCTAGGAAGAATAGGAATAAACCTAGGAAGAAAACCATATGGTGAGCAGAGAAAACAACTAATCCCATGAAGATGATATGAATTAAAGTCATCCACCAAGTTGGTGCCATCCAATTCTCATGCTTTTGTTTAATTTCAAGTTTGCCTTGTAGTTCATCTTTAAACATGAAAGCAATTATAAGAGTTCCAATAATGATCGAAATTGTTGCTTTGTAACCAAAGTTTGTAATCATGTGAACAAATCCCCAGTGCCATTTTGAAGCAACCATTAGAACAGGAGGTGCAGCAAAGTGAGAAAGTGTTCCACCAATTGAAACGTTTACAAAAAGTAGACCAATCGTTGCATACTTAAATTTTAAACTCATTTTCTCGTCTGAGAAGAAGTAGTCTAAAAGGATAAGAGCTGTAACTGTCATTGCAGCAGGTTCAGTAATGAAAGATCCTAGAATCGGCCCGATAATAAGAGCTGAAACGTAGAATGCCATTTTACCAGGCATTGGGATAAGTTTTGCAATCATCCCAATGATTTTTTCTGCAAGCATAATAATTGGTCTCGTCCCCGCCATACACATAATAACGAATACGAATGCGGCCTCTGTGTAGTTAACATCTTTTTCAAGATATTTAAGTGCTCCACCAACAACTTGGTGTGCGCTATCATAAACTGCAAATCCTTGCGTAGCACTATAGTACACAATAAATGCAGCTGCCCACATTCCGAATACCGCTTCTACTTCACCTAAGAAGTGAAGAAGGTTCTCCATCATTGATCCTTCTGGATACTTGTGAGCTAAATGTTGAATTTTAGAAACTAAGAATGTGTGCAAAATTGCACATGCAAATAGAATCGTCCCTACGAGCTGTAGATTTGTTGGATTCATGAAACTTCCTTTGTAAATGTGATCTACCTTATTTTATTCCTGTCGGCAAAGGTGCGCAAGTACTGAAATTTTAAGACACTTAAAATAATTTACCATTTTCGTAAACTTTTTCTAAACTGCCACCGATAAGAATTTGTGTTTTTATATAGATTTGCTATCTCTATTCTCACTTTCTCTGTCGTAGTCAATGCTTTGGCCATAGAGCCTAGTTTTTTTAAGGAAGAGATAGAAGTTAATGGTAAGCAAATCAAGGCCAAGGATCTTGTCAAAGATATCGTAAGAATTTCAAAATCAAAGTCACCTAAATATATTCCAGTTAGGCATGAAGATGCTGTTTCTGACGATATTCCGAGGCATAACAGTGGGGCCTCAGAGTTGTGTATCGAGTGTAGAGATATCGCCGAGCTCGCTTCTAATATTTCAGATATCGTGGCCAAGGCCAATGAAAATTCTCAAGAACCGAGTATTAAGGTCAAACAAAAAGCACTAAAACTTAAGGCCATCGCAACTTATATCGAAACTGTTGATAAGGTTGGAGAAATTAGCTGTCTTAAAAGTGATTTTGACAGCGGAAAAGAGCGCTATAACACAAGAGATTTTGATGACTTCGAACTAGTTTTTACTTCAGATATTGCTCTTAGTGAATTCTCTTCCCTATCAATTGCTCCTCGTTCAGGAACACTAACTAGAATAACTTGGTTTCGATCTCAAGACGAAGTTGGCGAAGATATTTTTATCAAAGTAGTCTTTATAAAAGATCAAGAACCATACTTTCAAATCTACTACCCTCATGACACTTTTGTTGATCCAACAAAGCCTACAGATGTTGAAAGAAATATTCCTGAAGGTGTAACTCTTGAGACAAATTATGATTCTGAAATGAGTCTAGTTAAGGATCAAGAATACGATACCTTCATTGGAAAAGTTAAGATTAATAAAGCACTGCTACTTGAGCAGAGTTATTATGTTCCTACTTCATTAACATTAATTGAGATGGAGACAGAGAGTAAGCTTGGAGAAGAAACTAAACTTACAAGCAAGGTCGAGATTAATGACCAAAAGCAAAGAATAAACGTTAACCTCAACAGTAAGCTAACTGAAGACACAACACTAAACGGTGAAATTAATATCAAGCCAAACAAGCAGCAATTAAACCTTAATCTTTCTAATCGCTACAGTGATGATATTACAATTGATGGCAATGCCGATATCTCATCAGATAGCCAACAAATCAACCTAGACTTAAAACATCAAGGGAAGTCGACAGCAAGGGCCTTGGCCAAAGCTGACGGCTACTTTCTAGCAGGAGTAACTGTTGCTTCTCCAGAGTTTAGAAATTTTGATATTGAAACTGATATGAGTTACGACACTAATCAGACGGCAACGATTGCAAATGATTTCAGATTCCAAGGAAAAACGATAATTAAAACTGGAACTGTTATCAATGCTCAAGGTGAAGTTGACTTCAGTGCAAAAAGGTCATTTGGGGTATTTGAGAATGCTACTGTGACTATGGAGTTAAATCACTCAACGCAAGACAGAGGTATCGATTACAACCGCACCTCTGCCTATATTTCTTTTGATATGAAATTCTAATTAAATTAATTAGCCATCATTACCAATTGAAGCAACTGGACAAGCATCCATTTGCTCTTGGCATAGCTCTTCTTCTTCAGGTGTTGATGGTTGCTTAACAACGTATGCATTTCCATCTTCATCTTCAGCAAAAAAGTCTGGAGCACCTGTGTAACATACGTTACATGCAATGCATCCTTCGCCGTTATCATCATCTGGATCTGTGCAATACCACTTTCCAGCAACATTTTCTTTATGTTTCATTTCTTTATTTGCCATGTTAACTCCTTGATTTTATTAACACACAACACAATATTTCATTGATTATATTTTGCCTAAGTCTACTAGATTTGAGAATATAGCACAAGATACTCAAATATAAATTTCACAGGAGAATACTGAAATGACAACGAGCCTTGAAAAAGCAGCTCAATGGGCAAATAACTCATACTTTGATGAGGAATCACGTCAAGAGATTCAAAAGCTAATTGACGCTGATGATATGAAAGAGATCGAAGAAAGATTTTATAAAGATATCGAATTCGGAACAGGTGGGCTTCGCTCAATTCTTGGTGCCGGAAATAATCGTATTAATAAATATACAGTTCGCCGTGCAACGCAGGCCCTTGCTGGAGAAGTACTAGATCACAGCTCTAAAACTGGGATCACAAATCCATCAATTGCTGTAAGCTATGACTCACGTAAATTCTCTTTTGAATTTGCCAAAGAAGTTTGTAGCGTTATGGCGGCCAATGGAATTAAGTCTTATATCTATAAAAGACTAAATCCTGTTCCAATGCTTTCATACTCTGTTAGGTACCATAAGTGTCAAGCAGGAGTTATGGTAACAGCTTCTCACAACCCTCCAGAATACAATGGTTACAAAGTTTATTGGAATGATGGAGCGCAAGTTACTCCTCCAAACGATAAAAATATTATCAATCGCTACTATGATATTACTTCATACGATGCAGTTAAATTCATCGACTTTGACCAAGCAGAAAAAGAAGGTTTTATTAACTGGGTAGGCGAAGATGTAGAGCAAAGCTTCTATAACGACATCCTATCAAAAACAGTTAACCCTGAAATGTGTAAAGAATTCGGTAACGATTTAAAGATCGTTTACACGCCTATTCACGGAACAGGATTAATTCCTTGTACGACAGCTCTGGCACAGCTTGGCTTTACTAATGTTGAAGTTGTTAAAGAGCAAGCACAACCAGACTCAGCTTTTCCAACAGTAAGCTCACCTAACCCAGAAAATGCTTCGGCAATGAAGATGGCAGTCGATCTTATGAAAGAAACTGGTGCAGATATAGCATTTGGCTCTGATCCAGACACAGATAGACTTGGAGTTGCATTTGAGCATGAAGGAGAGATTCAGTATATCAACGGAAACCAAATCGGAATCCTAATGCTGTACTACATGCTTCACAATCTTAAAGAAAATGGCACAATGCCAGCAAACCCATATTTTGTGAAAACAGTTGTAACAACTCCACTCCAAGAATTAATCGCTGATAAGTACGGAGTAAAGTCTTACTCGACACTAACAGGATTTAAGTGGATTTGTGGACTAATGAATAAGATAGAAAAAGAAGATCCATCGGCAAACTTCCTATTTGGAACAGAAGAGTCTTTTGGATATCTTCCGCATAATTTTGTTCGCGACAAAGATGGTGTTGCTTCAATTACTTTCATGTCTGAAGTAACTCTATACTTCAAAAAACAGGGGCTAAACCTTATCCAGGCCCTCGATAAAATTTACGAAGAATTTGGCTTTAGTGAGGAAACTCTCCTAAATCTTGTTTATCAGGGTAAAGAAGGGTCCGAAAAAATTACACGAATCATGAGTCATTTTAGAGACTTAGCTCCTACAAGCTTGTGCGGACAAGAGATTCAAGCTATAGAAGATTATCAAACAGGTATTGTGAAAAACCTTGAGTCTAATGAAGAGTCGAAACTGGATTATCCAGTAAGTAACGTAATTGGTTACCACTTCAAAAATGGAAACCGCCTCTACCTTCGTCCTTCAGGAACTGAGCCGAAAATTAAGTTCTATATTATGATTCAAGAAAAAGAAGGAAGTCTAGCTGAGAAAAAAGCAAAGGCAAAAAAAGTTACTGACGAAATCCTGGCATTTATTAACGAAACGGCCGAAGGACTATAAGTCAGTAGATTAGGAGTTATATTTTGAAAAGTGATAAACTTGCAGTTGTATTAGTTAGTGGTGGTATGGATTCGTTAGTTTGTGCTGCAATTGCAAATGAGAAACATGAAAACCTTGCGTTTCTTCACCTTAACTACGGACAAAAAACAGAAGAACGTGAATTGGATTGTTTCCAAAAAATCGCTGACTTTTACGGAGTCGATAAATCTCTACGTAAAGTAATTGATGTCTCATTTCTAAAGCAGATTGGTGGAAGCTCTCTAACTGATGATGGAATTGATGTAAAACAATATAAAGGTGATTCAGAAGAAATCCCTGATAGCTACGTACCTTTTAGAAATACTCACATCATCGCGATGGCCGTTTCTTGGTCTGAAGTTGTTGGTGCTAAGAATATTTATATTGGTGCAGTTAACGAAGATTCATCAGGTTACCCTGACTGTCGCCCAAGCTACTACGCTGCATATAACGAGCTAATCAAGCAAGGAACTAAAGATGGTGATATTGAGATCATCACTCCTGTAATTGATATGGCAAAGAATGAGATTGTGCAAAAAGCGGTCGACCTAGGTGCACCACTTAAGTTTTCTTATTCTTGTTATGCTCGAGGAGATAAAGCTTGCGGAGTTTGTGATTCATGCGCTCTAAGGCTTAGAGGCTTTCAGAAGGCAGGAATTGAAGATCCGATTGAGTATGATCAAAGACCAAATTACTTATAAAAAAAGGCTCCGATAAGGAGCCTTTTTTATTTATACTATTCTTGTACTGCTTCTTCTTGAGTTTCTTCTACAGCAGGCTCTTCAACCTTAACAGCTGGAGCTGTAATAAGACCAGCATCTAGAAGAATTTTAACTTTTTCTTCTTTGTTTACGAACTTTCCATTTGCAGCTTTAACAGCAAAACGTCCTGATCTTTTTTTAACAATTGTGTACTCGCCTACTTTTTTAACAACTTCCATGAATTCTCCTATAATAATTCTTTGCGTTTGTTATCTTTTAAGTGTTGAACAATTTCTTTTACTCGTTGTGAATCATCTTTTGGCACAATCATTACGGCCCTATCATTTGAAACCACAACTAAGTCTTGAACATTAATTAAAGAAACATGCTTATTAGGAGCATAAATAATATTTCCTGTCGCATCCTTTAAGAAAGTTCCGTTACTATCAATTATAGTGTTTCCTTCGACACGGTCAACTACTTGTTCAAGTGCTTCCCATGATCCAAGGTCATTCCAATCAAACTCAGCTTTTACTAAACTGATTCGGCTTGATTTTTCCATAATGGCATAGTCAATCGAATCTTTTGGAATCTTATTATATACTTCTTCAAGCTTGGCCTCCTCGTCAAGAGATGCCTTTAATTCTTCATAGAAAGAAAACATTTCAGCAGAGTGGGCCGCGAACTCTTCTTTAAAAACACCAAGTGGTGCCATAAACATTCCCGCATTCCAAACATACTTTCCAGTCGATAAATACTCTTTAGCCTTTTCAAAATTTGGTTTTTCAACAAATTCATCAACCTTAAAGCCATCACCTACAGCTTCACTTGTTTTAATATAGCCATAACCAGTGTGAGGAAAATGTGGTGGTATTCCGATTGTTGTAATTGTTTGCGTATCACTTGATAGTTTAACGGCCTTATCAAAGCTGGATTTAAAGCCACTCTTATTTAAGATCACATGATCAGAAGGCATAACTGCAATAATGTCTTCATCTTTTGCCCCAGCTGCCTCAATGGCCGCAAGAGATAAGAGAATACAAGGGGCAGTATTTCGGCCCGCAGGTTCATAGATTATATGTTCTTCTAAAATTTGATTTTTTGAGCAAGAGATAGCTAGCTCAGCTTGATCACGCGTTGTGATAATAAAGCGATTTTTCAAATCTACACTTTCCTCAAAACGCTCAAGCGTCTGTGCAAGTAAAGTTTCATTTCCAACCAGTGAAAGATACTGTTTTGGTTTTGATTCTGTTGATTCAGGCCAAAGGCGTGTTCCCTTCCCACCGGCCATAATTAGTGTGTAAATATTCATAAAAAAATGCCCTTAATTTGTATAAGGGCATCGTATCATAAAAAATGTAAATGTTCTAAATGATGAGTTAGTCGAATTTTGTAAAGAAATAATCACGCCCTGCAAAAAGAGAAGGATGCTTCTTAACATATTGCTTCGCTTCAATACTTCTCTCAAATGCCCCAAGGCTTACGCGAAAACGATTTCCCTTACCAGGTACTTCTTTTTCATTAACAATTGGGCTAAAACCAAGAACTCGAAAACCTTCTGCAAATTCCTTTGCGTCATCAATTGACTCAAATGAACCAACTACAATTGTGTATTTTCCAGTATATTCATCTGTCTTAGAAGCTGACTCTTGAATAGTCTCACTTTCAACTGCTGGTTGCTGAACAGGCTCTACAACCTTCTCTTCTACAACCTCTTGTACTTGCGTATCTTGAACACCAACATCATTGAAATCTTTATTTTCACTTGAAAACTCATTAACCATCTTCTGCTTTAAAGATTCTTCAATTCTCTTATTTAATTCTTCTTTAGAAACTTTCTTGGTCTCTTTATCTTGAACTATTTCTTTAACCTTCTCCTCTTCTGGAGATGTTAGCTCAATCTTCTGTTTTTCATCTAATGGCTCAACAATCGCCTTCTCTTCCTTATTGCTAAGGCCAGCTTTTTCAAAAGCATAATTAGATCCAATCTTTAGGCCAAAGAAGAATGAAGTAATGGCAACCAGGATGACAAAGATGACAACCAATAAGATTTCTTTTTTCTCAAATACGTAGAAGTTACTTTTATCGTTCATAAGGATATTTTAATCTCTCCACAATTATTAGCAACTTGCTGAAAATACTAGGAAAAATAATCCTTTATTTCATATGTGAAATATATCCCGACATTCTAACTCAACTTAAAGACTCTGCACTTTTTCTATTTTATAAACCCAAAAATCTTATGAACTAGGTTTAACAGGGAGAAAAATTATGAAGAAGATTTTAAAGAATAATAAAGGCCAAGGCGTAATGGAATATATGATCATCACAAGCCTAGTTGGAATTATTTGTATTACTGCTGTTAAAACACTCGGAACTAGAGTTCAAAAAAGACTTGAAGACGCATCCGATAAAATCACAAAGAGTATCAAAGTAAATTAATAAACAATCATGAAAATACTATCTTACGCTCTTAGCGTTACTCTAATTGTTTTTGTCTTTCTTGTGAGCAGTGCAGTTAGTGAAAAGTATCGTTGCAAAAATAGTATTGTTTTTCAAGCGTATGTACATTCATTAATAAAATCACATGATGATAAAAAATCAGTAAAAACATTCTCTTGTAAAAGTCTCCTCTCTCTTGAGTGGTGGCTTGATTCAAAAACACGGATTAAGTTTGTAAAAAATAAAAATGGAAAATACCTGAAGTATCGAAGAGAGAAGCATAGCTTAGGATTTTCAAATGGACTTAAATGAAAGAGGAAGTACTTCCTTAGTCGCTATATTATTTTTTATGGCCTTTATTGCCATCATATTCTCTAATATGGCCCGTTCTTATGAAGAGCTACAAATTATAAAATATTACAATAAGTCATATATCTGCTCGAAAAAAGTCATTGTTGAATATAAGTCATTTTATAAAAGAATTTCTTATATAAACGTAGGGCTTAAGAGTATCTTTTATGCACAGTTCTTCCCTTTAGCTGCATGGCTTAAGCCATTCATGAAATATGGAGCAAAAGGCTTGCAGTATATGCAAAGCGCTCTTCGATACTTTCTACGCTTCAAACTCTTAACGATAGATGAATGTGAGGCAACAAATATTTTAGCTCTTCTAAGAACAGATCCGCTAGGAAGCAAGCTCTGGAAGATCAGGAGAAGACTCGATACATCTGCAGTCTTTGAAAAGAAATGGAAGGCTTTTATGCCCTTTCACTATACTGGGAGCAACCTATCAGAAAATCATTCTTTCGTGATTACCCTAAAATTCAAACTAGAAGAGGGAAGACTTTTAGACGATTTCACTCTTTCGTCAAAGCACATGGCACCAAAGGGTATTCAACAATTGAAGGACTATTATGGACTTCAATTTTTGTAAGTACATTAATTCTTATGATTAACCTGGAGATAAAAATTGAAAATTCTAAACAACGAGAAATCCAAAACTTCATCAAAACCTGGAACTCAATCAAATAATGAGCCAACTTCCTCACCTCTGCTTTTTAACAAAGAAAAAGAAGAGAAGATGAAAAAGGCGCTTTATCTAAGATTCTGGGTTGCGCTAGTTCTAACTAATATATTTACATACATTCTTTCAATGCCATCGGTACAGGAAGTTCCAGAAAAGCATATTTCAGTAGCTAAAGATGAAAGACTTCTAAAACTTAAAATCAATGAAATGACTAATCTTGTAGGTAGTGAAGAATACGTGTCCCTATATGCAGGCGCAACACACATCACTAATAAGGCAAAGATCGTAAAAAAACTCAACGATGAAGAGATACCTATCTATCTCGTAAAAATTTCTATTTCAGATTTGAATAGAATTGCTCCATACAAGACTTTAGAGCTAGATTCCTATCCAGTTACTGATCTACCTAAATCCAAAGGAGGAGCTTATGAAATTGAAATTTAGCCTTATTACAATCCTACTAGTTACAAGTATTCAAGCACGTGAAGTAATTGTTTATACATATGACTCTGAAAAGAACCACATGTTTGAAGTTTTAAACGAGTTAATGGCAAAAAATGGAGTGAAAAAAGAAGACTTCCGATTTATTAAAAAGAAGAATCCATGTGAAGACATCTATAAGAGTGCCCTACTTCACGTATGTTTTAAAGGCGAGGAAGCTGAACCATTTATTGTTAGACAAGACAAAAGAGTTCTTCAGAATACCTTTGGACAATAAAAAAGGGCCAACATCTTGGCCCTCTTTCTATATCTGAAAAATAATTAAATATTAATCTAGATGAATTTTAAACTTAGGAGTAGTTCCCTTGTTTCTGTTATGCGCTTTTCTTTTAGCACCCATTTTTGTTTTTTTAGCATTACGCTTGTTTCTTGTAATACGAGTTCTTGATACCATGATAAATCTCCTCAATATATTTAAATCTAAATTAAAAACAGTTTTCGAGTATAGGTTTTTACTAAGTTTCTTGCCTTTTGTCAAAGTCATTGGCCTAGTATCAGTCGTAAATTTCAATATTTACGCTACAGGCCTGAAGCAAATTACCCTAGGCATAGGCCAAGTAACTGAAATCTCATTAAACAATGTTTTAAACTACAGTATATCTAATAAAGAAGTTTTATCGAGCAAGTCGCTACAGGCCCAATCAAAACTCATTATTAAAGGTAAAATGCAAGGTCACTCAATTGTCACACTATGGTTAAACTCTGGCAACAAGAAGACCTTCGAATTCTATGTACTTTCAAAGTCTGGTCAATTTAAGGTGCTCGAAGCTCTAAATAATCTACGTCATTTCGACATCAATGGTGAAATCAAGGGAGATAAATTAATTATTACCCAAGATATTACAACACTTGATCAGTACCTAGTCCTACGACCGCTGTTAAGTAAAAATAAGAGTATTATCTTCAAAGGTGAACTAAAAGATCAAGTAGCAAAGAAAATCATCGCAGAGATTCATCACCACTTTTTTCAAAACTACTATGACGATATACGCTGCCAAAAGAACAAGATCGATATTCACTGTTTCACCAACGAAGAGATATTGAAAGATATAAAATTTCTTAAACCACTTCAAAATAAACTTATGGTTAAGTTTTTTCTATCTCAAAGGTTTGAGAATATTTTGAACCATAAACTAGAAATGAGAATCATCCAAATTGAAAGAATGGACGGAAAAGAAATAAATTTCGGACTAGATCAAGTTGACGTAGGCCTTGCAGACCTTCTTGACGAAGGAGCTTCAGCACTTGCAAAGAGTCAAAGTATTGTACTTAGAGATACAGATTATAATGTCTCAACACTTGCGACACAAAAAATTCTACTTCGTACAAGTAATAAAACAACAGTGCAAATGGGGTCTGATATCCCCTTTACGACAACGACTAATAACAACGGAAATAATACACAGTGGAGATTTGCAGGGCTTAAGATTGAGATACTTTTAGAGAAAATAAATAATCGCTATAAAGTGAAATACGCAACGAAACTTACTAGGCCAATGGGACAAATGAATGGGGATACGTATATCAATGGGAGTGCACAAGAATCAAGTTTTCTCATTGAAAAGGGAATTCCAATTCAAATGTTTGAAATTGACTTAACAACTGATGATAACGCAGGAAGAAGACTTCCTATCCTTGGCCAAGTACCTATTCTAGGAAAGCTCTTTTCATCTTCAACAAAGTTTAAAACATATAAAAGAATCATTGCAATTGCGAAACTTAAATAGGAAATAAAATGTCACAAATCAATCAGTATTTTTTCAATGAATTTAAAATGCTACTTAGTGAGAAAGCAAAGAAAACAATTCATCTGAACTTTAAAGAAATTATTCTAGAAACACTCGAAAGAAATAATCTTCAAGAAAGTGACTTAGATAATCTAAACGAAATCAAAGACTGGTTTAACAAGGTCTATCATCAAAGTTACATTGATGATCTTCTAAAAATGTATGATGCCAATGAGTTTATCATTCACTCTCCTAGTGATATCGAAGTACAAAAGAAGGATCATCTTAATTTAAAGGTTGAATTTCTAAGTAATGAAGACTTTGTCTTAAGCTTAGTTTTTCTAACTCAAAAACTAGGAATTGATTGGAACTTCAATAATCCATTTGCATCATTTAAGAATACTCGATTAGTTGACGGCAATGAGATTGACTTGCGAGTGAGTATCACACATCCATGTCTTTCCCCTAAAGCACAAGCAAAAGCATTTTTGAGAGTTCATGCAAAAGAGAATTTCAAAATATCCGATTTTTCAAAAGACAAAGAAGCACA
Source organism: Halobacteriovorax sp. DA5 (assembly GCF_002903145.1). Taxonomy (NCBI): domain Bacteria; kingdom Pseudomonadati; phylum Bdellovibrionota; class Bacteriovoracia; order Bacteriovoracales; family Halobacteriovoraceae; genus Halobacteriovorax; species Halobacteriovorax sp. DA5. The sequence goes on from NZ_PPDJ01000004.1 coordinate 25,380, forward strand.
TGAGATTGTGGAAAAGTTGGTTAGTGATTATAAGAATATTGTTATTGCGGGCTCTACGGCAAGTGGAAAGACTAGCTTTTTAAGAGTTTGTAAGGCGCTATGCTTTGAAAATGAACATCACGTTATTATTGAAGATGTTGCAGAGATTGACGGAGATATTTCCAATTCAACTCACCTCTTATCACATCCTAGTGAGGGAAAGAGTCTAAAAGACTATTGTAGTTATGCTTTAAGGATGTCTCCAAAGAGAATTCTTCTTGGAGAGATTAGATCAAGTGAGGTAATCCCATTTTTATTAGCAATGAATACTGGGCACAAAGGTATGATGAGTACAATTCATGCTAACAGTGCAAAGGATACACTACTCAGACTTACTACATTATTTTCAATCTTCTCAGAGAGTAAAAACGGAATTGATTTCGATCAAATCTTACGACTGATCTGTCAAAGTGTTGATAACGTGATCTTTGTTGAAAATAAAGAAGTAAAAGAAATTATAGAAGTTCACGGTAGTGAAGCAGATCGTCCGATTTACTCAACACTTTATTCAAAGGCTAAGAAAATAACTGATCACCAAAGAGGTCTATCCACTCACGAAGATCTTGGCCATCAACTTCTAGCGTAAAGTAATCATCGTTATTTTCATCGACTTCAAATGACCTTTCCAACAACTTTGCATTTTCAAGAGGAAGGCCAAATACCGTAATAAAATTGCGTGAGGCTTCATCTCTTTCTGTTGAAATAGCACAGAAATGATCTTCCTTAGCATCACTAATACAGCTTCCAGCTTCATTCGGGTAGAATACACTTTTAACAATAAGGGGTAGATTTGCTTCGATTAAAGGGTTCATCGTTCGATGAAAAAGAATTTTAGCACCTTTATTAGTCAATAGTTTTGTCTGTCGGTAGCTTAGGTTGTGAATTAAAGGTGCATTTGAAAGAACCTTTGGATCATGGCCGTAAACACCTTTAACGTCCTTCCAAATCACAAGCTCTTGTACATCATCTAATGCCCAAGCAAAGATAGCTGCGGAATAATCTGAGCCCTCTCGGCCTAGAGTTGAAGTTTGGCCATCGGTTGTTCGTGCGATAAAGCCTTGTGTGATAATTAGCGAGTGCTTATTTAAATCTTTGCAATTTGCCTTTGTATTCTTAAAGAGAACCTTGGCCTCATTAAAATTGCGATTCGTGAGAATATAGTCACGGGCATCTGCGTGAAAAAGTTCTCTTCCTTGTTGTTGGATATAACTAGCAAGGATTGATGTAGAGATACGCTCTCCAATACTGTAGATAGAATCGAGAGTCGAACTAGACTTGGGAAGTGTAAGATAGCTTAGCAACTCTTCTTTAAAATTGGAGAGATCAACTTGAAGGTTTAACTCTTCAATGATCACTCTATGCTTTGTGAAAAAGTCTTCAACTAATAAATTAGAGTCTTCACTAAAGTAAATTGACTCCAGCTCATTAGTTGAATTATACGTCGCAGATAAAACAACAAGAGCATCATTTGGACACGCTAAAATTAAATCTGCAATCTGCTTAATGGCAGCAGCGCTTTTTATTGAACTGCCACCAAATTTATATACACTTCTCAAGCTTATAGTCTCTTTTCTAATCTCTAGTAAGTTTCTTATAAGTGTAGCGCTTAGGATTCATTGCTGCATCTCCTAGACGTCTTCTCTTATCTTCTTCGTACTCGTTAAAGTTTCCTTCAAACCATACAACTTTCCCCTCGCCTTCGAATGCAAGGATATGTGTTGCTAAACGGTCTAAGAAGAAACGGTCGTGGGAAATGATAACAGCACAACCAGCATAATCAACAAGTGCTTTTTCAAGAGCTTGTAGAGTATTTACATCAAGATCGTTTGTTGGCTCATCCAGTAGAAGAACATTTCCACCTTCTTTTAAAACTTTTGCAAGGTGTACGCGATTTCTCTCACCACCTGAAAGCTCAGAAACTTTCTTCTTCTGGTCTTCTCCAGAGAAGTTGAATTTTGCAATATAGGCACGAGAGTTAACTTCTTGGCCACCAACATTGATAAACTCAGTTCCATCAGCAACAACATCGTAGATTGTTTTTTCAGGATCTAAATCACGTCCCTGGTCAACGTAAGCAAGCTTAACAGTATCACCTACATCGAAAGTTCCAGAAGTTGGCTTCTCTTGACCAGTAATCATTTTGAATAGCGTTGTTTTACCAGCACCGTTTGGACCGATAATCCCAACGATTCCACCAGGAGGAAGTGAGAACTCAAGATTTTCATATAGAAGTCTGTCGTCGAATGCTTTTGAAACGCCATGAGCTTCGATAACTTTATTTCCTAGACGAGGACCTGCAGGAATGAAAAGGTCATTTGTTTCATTTCTCTTTTCACTAGAGATTTTTGCTCTTTCTTCGTAATCCTTAATACGAGCTTTTGACTTCGCCTGACGTGCTTTAGGGTTTGAGCGAATCCACTCAAGCTCTTCTTTCATTGCTTTTTGTCTTTTCGACTCAGTCTTTTCTTCTTGAGCTAGACGCTTTGCTTTTGTCTCTAGCCAACCAGTGTAGTTTCCTTCGAATGGAATCCCTTGTCCACGGTCAAGCTCTAGAATCCAACCAGCAACATTGTCTAGGAAGTAACGATCGTGTGTTACTGCAATTACTGTTCCTTTATATTGTTGTAGGTGTCTTTCAAGCCACCATACTGTTTCAGCATCAAGGTGGTTTGTCGGCTCATCTAGAAGAAGAATATCAGGTTTTTGGAGTAGAAGACGGCATAGTGCAACCCTTCTCTTTTCCCCACCAGATAGGTTTCCACACTTTGCTTCAGATGGAGGACAATTTAGTGCTTCCATTGCAAGGTCTAGTTGACTATCAAGAGTCCAAGCATCTGCAGCATCAAGTTTATCTTGAAGCTTAGCTTGTTTATCAAGAAGATTATTCATTTCGTCATCAGACATTGGCTCTGCAAATTTTGCAGAGATTTCATCAAATTGAGCAAGAAGATCAACTGTCTCTTGGCAACCTTGCTGAACAACTTCTCTAACTGTTAATTCAGGATCAAGTTTTGGTTCCTGCTCAAGGTAACCAACCGAATAATTTTTAGCTAAGTGTGTTTCACCTAGATGGTCTTGATCAAGACCTGCCATAATCTTAAGAAGTGTCGACTTACCAGCACCGTTAAGACCAAGAACACCAATCTTTGCTCCATAAAAATATGAAAGAGAGATGTCTTTTAAAACGTGCTTTTGCTTATAAACTTTTCCAACACGGTTCATTGAATAAATAATTTGCTTATCATTTTGATAGGCCATCGATTGACTCCATTTGTTTTAAAATTACTCAAATAAAGTACCTATAAAACGATAGAATATCAATTACAGAGTGCCTGCAAACTTAAAGATTTAGGTGACTTATTAGACGAAAAAAGTTTGCGACATAAGGCACAAAGAAGAAGACTACAAGCCATATAAATTTGAAGATTTTTAATCGTTGTAAAAAAACTTCATTTTCACTTCGGTAATCATCCCAAAGATTAATCTCAATGGATTCAAGGTCTTCACAAATATCCACACCTTGGTGTTTCTTTACTTCAATTAGTGCAGCGAGCCTTCGAAAGAGATCCTTGGCCAGGGCCTGATCTAAATCTACAATTGAGTTGATTGATGAACGATGAATGAGTTGATTGATGGGAGTTCCAACATCGTACATAAGCTTAAATATGAGATATGAATTTAGAATCTTACTAATAGGGGCCAGAAATTTTCGCTTTAGTTTCTTAATAAGCATGATGAAACTAAGAACACCTACAAGATTATAGATTAGGGCCAAAACGAGGAAGGTATAGTCGGTTGCGAGGCCAAGGATATTTGTTGCAAAGATATTTAGGGCAAATGTAAGTCCCATTGCCATAAGAAATTGAAAGAGTGTTTCATTAATTGTGCCTGCGGCCTTCTTCTCAATTTGAAGATCATTGGAGAGAGCGTGGCGCATTTTTGCAAGAGTTCGACTTGTTGCAGCGCCAAATTCTTTTGCAATCTGAGCAATCTCACAAATTAATGAGTCGTAAAACTTGTAATTTGAAAGTTGCGTTAAGTCCCCCATCAAATTGAGCTGGGATACTTCTATTAACAAGTCCTTGCCTCTTTGATATTCAGATCGAATTCGAAATTTCAATGAGTTAAACCTTTCAATTAAGGTTTCAGCAGGAATAAGTAATGCTAAGAGAGTGATTGATAAAAAAGATATTATTGCCAAAATAGACCTCCTATCTTGACGTAACGCTATGTATCTGAAATAACAATACTCCATGGAAAATAAAGAAGAGTTATTTCACATTCGAAATGAAAACCACGCTTTTGATAAGCAATCAGAGGATATTAATCACCCTGATTTCTATCTCAATGATGAACTATTAGAAGAGTTAAAACTCTTTTGCCAAAATTTTGATCCATATCGTGACATGGACCTTGAAACAAAGTTTCGTTTACAAGAATTTGGTGTTCTCGAACTCTCAAACCCTTTTGAGATAACAAATAAACTTCTTCTCTTACTAGAGAACAACCTTCAATATCGTATTAAGTTAGAAAAAGAAAAGTAACAATGAACAAGAAAACCGCAGGTCGTCCACGCATTCGTACACCTAGGGTAGAACTACACCCTGCCAGTATCAAATATCTCTTCAAAGGTCATCCTTGGATTACTAAAGATAAGTACTCTCTTAAGTTTCCTAAGGGCTCTCCTTTTATTACGGCAAAGCTTGATGAAGTTAAGAACGACGATGCGAAGTTTGTTGTTATGCTAAATGATCCGACTCACGATAGTGTGCTAGCACGAATCTGGCGTATTGGTGAAGGTTCATCTCACATTGGCCCAAAAGAGTTCTACTTTGAACTTAGAGAGCGCATGCAAGCAAGTTTTGAAGCACGTGGGAATATTGATACTCGTGAAAACTACTACCTTGCTTTTGGCGAGTCTGATTATCTGCCAGGTCTTTTTATTATTCGCTTAAAAGATAGAATTCTGATTCAATTTTATGCAAACTTCTGGAACCACTTTGAAAATGACGTTCTAAAAATAGTTAAAGACTTTTTTCCTAAAGATACTCTTTGGGTTCAAAAAAGAAATCTAAAGCGTAAGAAAGAATTTTATTGCGCGACAAATAAGCAACTAAAAGAAGATAACTTTATCGTTGAAGAATATGGAGTTAAGTATCAAATTAAGCTTAACCAATTCTATGATATTGGAATCTACACAGATATGGCGGCAATTAGGGACCGCGTGAAAGAAGACTTTGAAGGAAAGAGTGTTTTAAATCTATATAGCTACACTGGAGCTTATTCTCTGTTTGGACTGAAACAGGGGGCAACAGATGTAACAAGTGTGGATCTTTCTCAAAAGTATCTTGATTGGCTACAAGAGAACCTTGTTCTTAATGAAATGAGTGAAAATCATGAATCACTTTGTATGCCAACAATCAAGGCTCTAGAAAAGTTTAAGGCAGAAGGTCGTAAGTTTGATTTAATTATTTGCGATCCACCAAGTGCATCAAGTGATGGAAAGAAAGTTTCGAAAGCTATTGATGCATATAAAGATATGATTCCTCTATTTGATATGATTCTAAATAAAGGTGGAAAAGCGCATATCTTTTTAAATACACATTCAATTACACGCAAGAAATTTGAAAATAAAATTAAAGAGTACATTGGTACCCGCAAGATTAGTATCACTGGATCACTAAAACTTACTGGTGACTGTCCGTCACTTAAAGGCTTTATTGAAGGCGACTACCTTAAAGGACTAACTCTTTTAAAGAAATAAAGGAAAAAATAAATGACAAATAACCTGGCCATAATTGTTCCCCTATTTATTGGTTGTATCGGAATCCTTCAAGGTGCCATAAACCGATTAATGACAAATGATATCGGTCTTACATGGATGGCCCTTCTTGGTAACTTTGTTACTCTAGTTGTTTGTATTGGTTTCTTCTTCTTTGTTAAATATAACCCAGAGTTCTTTCCTGAATTCGTTCGCTTAAAGGACTTCCAATTTAAGTGGTGGTATGTCATTCCTGGGTTCTTCGGCTTCTTATTTGTTGTGGGTCTTCCGCTTGGTATTTATGAAGTTGGTGCCGTAAAAACAACTGTCGGACTAATCGCTGCACAGATGGTGACAAGTGTTCTATGGGATGTATTCGTAGAGAATATCTCTCTTACTGTGCCAAAAGGTCTTGGAATCTTAATGGCAATTGGCTCAGTAATTTTAATTACACTATTTTAACAGTTACTCTTAAATAGCGTTAAAAACACTTTAATTTTATAGTCTGACACCTATAAATCCTATGCTATAAAGTAAAAATGCTTTTAATGTATTTTCGTCTATTCATTGCTGGATTATTCTTAGTTATTGGAACACTAATTTGGATTCCAATATGCATGTTTCGTCCTGCAAATCGTGGCAACACATACATGATTGCTAAGTACTACTCGTGGCTAACTCACCTTTTTTTAAATATAAAAATTGAAGCAAGAGTTAAGAAGAGTCACAAGGATATTAGAAATTCTGTTATCATTTCTAATCACCAATCAAATCTCGATATTTTCTTTGTAGGGCCGGCCCTGCCAAAAAGAACAGTCTCTCTTGGGAAGCAGTCTCTTGTCTGGATCCCTATTTTTGGTCAAATGTACTACCTTGCTGGAAATATTCTGATTAATCGAACAAATAGAACTAAGGCCTGGAAGGCCATGGCCGAAGTTGCTCGAACAATTAAAGAAGACAATTGTAATGTCTGGATTATGCCAGAAGGAACTCGCTCAAAAGGACGAGGATTACTGCCATTTAAAAAAGGCCCATTCGTTGTTGCTATCCAAGGCCAACTTCCAATTTACCCTGTTGTATTTTCTGAATATGATAAGTCATTTGATCTTAGAAAACTCAAACCTGGAAAGGTTATCATTGAAGCACTTGAGCCTATTTCGACACAGGGTTTAACAATGGATGATATTGGAGAGCTCATGGACAAGACTCGTGAAATGATGCTTGCCCATATCAATAAATTATCTAAAGAAGTTTCCTAATAAAGTCTTTTATTAGAAGATATTTACTCTTGTCATGTAATCAACTTTTCTAGCATCAGCTCTTCTAAGTGGACCTTGTGTTCCTGGAGCAGTAGTTCTTCTTCCATCATTTATGGCCGCATTACTTGTTGGACACTCCATTCCTAACCCACACATATCCTTCTTATTAAGAAAAAGTGCCGCTTCAATAAAGCTATACTTTTTACCCTTGTAGATTAATTTTAGATCTTCGATTTTACCTGTTTCATTTGGAAGAATAACAAAGTCACCTTTTTCTAGAATATCAAAAAAGAATTCCTTGTACGGTGCATATTCCTTCGTAACTTTGAAAAGAACATCATTATAATCATTTCCGTTTGGATCTTTAGAATAAGCACTTACTGTATCACCATAGACTCTAATCGATCTAATATCTTGATCACCATAGTACTGACTTCTAATCTTTAGATCACCTGAAGTTGCAAAAATTTGCTGGTATGAAAAAGCATTTAAAGTGATAAATAGTGCAATTGTAACTTTAAGAATCATTTTCATTATTCCCTCCAGATACATATATAATTGCACTTTGTGTGCCAAGAATTTAACGGAATATTAAGTAGTTAGATTGTAAATATCTTAAACAGTGTCTATTGAAGTGACGACATACCGTCCGTCCTGGACATGCGTCTTTCGGTTATATGAAGAAGATTTTTGCGCTGAGGAAACATCAAATAGCTGAAGCTATTTGAATTTATTGAGAATAATCACTTCAAGCGTCTGCGCATAGAAATAAAAAAGGCTCCATTAGGAGCCTTTTTTATTTCTATTTTACAATGCGTTCACGCCATTTTTTGATATCTGGTGCTAGATAGTCGTACTTCATCTCATCAAGAGTATATTGAGAGAATTCATAGTCTGTCGTGTGAGTTAGACACTCAGTAGGACAAACAGTAGTACAAAGACCACAGTAACAGCAAAGAGCTGTATCGATTGTATATTGAAGAAGATCTAACTTAATTGGTGTTCCACCACTTGTCTTAAGTACTGGAGCATCTTTTTCACGTCGAACTGCTGTAATGTAAATACAGTCAACTGGACAAGCAGTTGCACACTGGTAACAAGAAATACAGTTTTCAACGTCGTTGAATAGACGTGAACGAGAGTTTGCTGGAAGCTCTTCTCTTACTTCTGGGTATTCAATTGTTACAGGCTTTACACCGTACACATATTTAAAAGTAATACCAAGACCTTTCGTTACAGTAGTAATACCAGTCCAGATATTCTTAAACCATTTTCCTAACGTTAGTTGCTCACCTGCGTGGTAAGTTGTATCAGTGCTCATCGGTCAACCTCTCCTAGAACAATATCAATACTTCCGATTGTAGCAACGAAGTCTGCAATCATCTGACCTTTACCAAGTTCAGGTAGCATTGAAGTGTGAGTAAAACATGAAGACTTAACTTTAACTCTGTAAGGAGTTTTTCCACCATCTGAAACGATGTGGTAACCAAGTTCTCCACGTGGACACTCAGTTTTTGTATAAATCTCACCTTTTGGAAGCTTAATGATTTTTGGAACTTTACCCATAACAGGTCCAGCTTCAATTCCATCAAGAGCTTGACGAAGGATTTTGATTGATTCAAAGATTTCGAATACACGTACATAGTAACGATCCCAACAGTCACCAACAGTTCCCATTTCACCTTTACCAGTAACAACATCAAAATCAAACTTATCGTAGTAACCATATGGCTTCTTCTTACGAAGATCCCACTCAACACCTGAACCACGAAGAACAGCACCAGTTGCACCGTACTCATAAGCCATCTCAGGAGTTACAATACCAACATTAGCAGTTCTGTTACGGAAGATTGCGTTCATACCAACTAGATCGTGGTACTTCTTCATGCTTTCTTCCATCGTTGTACAGAATTGATCGATACGACGAAGTTGATCGTCATTAATATCATTCCAAACACCACCAATCCAAATGTAATTGTATAGTAGTCTGGCACCTGAAAGCTCTTCAAAGATTCTTAGGATTTGCTCTCTATCTTGGAAAGCGTATAAGAATGGAGTGAAGGCCCCAAGGTCGATTGCGTAAGTACCAAAGTACATTAAGTGAGATGCGATTCTTTGAAGTTCCGCAACGATGATTCTGATATACTCTGCTCTTTCAGGAACTTCAGTTCCAAGCATTTTTTCTACACCGTGAACATAACCCCATTCCATTCCCATAGCACCAAGATAGTCCATACGGTCAGTGAAAGGAATAATCCCACGATAGTCTAAGTTCTCGCTGTGCTTTTCCATACAACGGTGTAGGTAACCTAGGTATGGAGTCGCTTCAACAACGATTTCAGAATCTGTTTTAATCTCAACACGTAAAACCCCGTGAGTGGCAGGGTGCTGAGGCCCCATATTTACTGTCAGTAGATCAGTATGTAAGGCTTCTTGTTCTTGTTTTAATGTATTATCTTCCATTAAAAATATCCTTAAAATTAATTATTTAGCTTCTTCCATCTTCTTATTTAGAGCTGCCTCTAAATCAGTAGAAATCTTTCCATCCCATGAACCAGAGATTTTCTTTGGTTCAGCAGCATCAATTCTTGCCTTAGCAAAGAACTCATGATCTGCAATATTCATTTTATGTTCAGGATTTACTTCGAAACCTTGCCAAGCTTTTTGAACTTCGTAGTCTTTACGAAGTGGGAAACCTTCCCAATCTTCAGGACAAAGAATTCTTCTATGATCTGGGTGTCCAACAAATTCAACACCATTCATATCGTACACTTCTCTCTCTAAGAAGTTAGCTGACTTCCAAACATCACAAACAGAATCAATCTTTGGAACATCATCTTTGTTTGCTTTTGGAAGTTTTACTTTAAGTATTACATCATCAGAGTTCGTGATGAACGAAGCTAGCATATAGTTTACTTCGATTTCATTTTCGTAATCAACACCAGATACAACTTGAAGAACGTTGAATTGATATTCTGAGCTATCTCTTAGTGCATAACAAACATCTTTAATCTTTGAAGCATCAATTAAGATTGGCTTATCACCTGCTTCATTTTCAATTAAAGAAGCATTTGCACCACTCACTTTATCATTAATAAAAGTTACTAATTCATTAAGCATGCTTCACCCACTTATCTTTAAGAAGTCTTTCGTTGGCAACTTTCTTTTGAAGTGTCATTAAACCTTCAATTAAGGCTTCAGGTCTTGGAGGACAACCTGGAACGTAAACGTCAACAGGAACGATCTCATCAACACCTTTAAGAACGTGATAACCGTGTTGCCAGTAAGGCCCACCTTTGTTAGCACATGAGCCCATCGAAATAACATATTTCGGCTCGGCCATTTGTTCGTAAAGAGTCTTAATTCTTGGGGCCATTTTAAGTGTTACAGTACCTGCAACAATCATTAAGTCCGCACGTCTTGGTGTCGCCATGAAAGCACCACAACCAAATCTTTCTAAGTCATACTTAGATCCACCAGTTGCCATCATTTCAATAGCACAACAAGCAAGACCAAACGTCATTGGCCATAGAGAGTTCTTTCTTCCCCAGTTAAGGAAGTCATCAAGTTTTAATAAAACAACACTATCTTGCATTGCCAGCAATCCTTTTTATAGATGTATAAAATTATGAAATTCTTAGGTTATAAATTACCAATGCTTAGCTTTGTAGTCAATTAAAGCCGAGGAAAAAAGAGAGTTTTTTGTAAGTGATCATTGGTGCATAGAGACATTATTGAGTTCAGTCGTCAATAAAATTTAGTCTAAATATGAACGACAACGAGCATTAAATTTCGACTCTACTTGGCCAACTTTCTTATTAGCACTCGCTATTGAACGGGTTTGGCTCTCCCTAAGGTAAGTCATACGCTTGAGATCATTTTGACAGACCTTAGTCATAATGGTCCCATACTCCTCAATAACTGCTACTGGGTATGGCTTTGACCAAGCCGAAGATATTAGGCTTGAATCCTCACGAGAACTAAACTGGATAATCTCATCAGAGATGCCTAGTTTACTTGCCTCATGCTTAAATTGATCATAATGAACGCCTAATTTATAAAATTCCTTTATGGCAAGATCCCTTGAAAACTCCTCTCCATCTAAAATATTTAGGCACTGTGGAGAAATTGCCTTAAGGCCATAGATTTCACGTCCAACACGACACTCGACCATAAAAGCATCCACTTCCCCGCCTTTGCCTTGAATAGTATCGCTAAGAAAGGAAGAAACTGAGAATTCACTTAAATAAGGGTTGAAAGGTTTTTTATAAATATAGTGAGTGAGCTCATGGATAAGGTCTAAAACGGCATTTTTAGTTGAATGTGACTTATCAATATAAACAGTTGATCTTGTTTCAAAACGCACGCTCTCAGGAGAGCTTGGATTAAATTTTCGAACAAGGGTTGTGTCGGTTACCGATACATCTCCACTATCAATTACCTCTTCTAGGCGCTTACGATCCTTGGCAGCTCTTAAACGGGCCTTGTCAATGAGCTGAATTCCTAGCTTTGAAGTTGAGACAATTTCGATAAGCTGCTCGATACTGCCTTCTTGAGTGGAAGAAAGCTTTCTCCAATTTCCACTATACTTATTAGTAGCCGAGCGAATTACTCCACCACGTTCTGCCCAACTACTTGCCGCAACGCTAGAACAAACAAGAAAACTCGTTAAGATTGAAAAAAATAATGTAGGTAGACGGCCAGGCAAATGCATTATCTTAAAATCGACATCTAAGTTAAATTCTTGAGTAAAATTTGAGGAGAATTTCCAAAGGGCAAAAATAATTTCTATAACTTATTGCGTTTTGCACTTAAAGAACAAACGCATTAGAATGGAGCTGTTCAAAAAACATTTTAAGAATCTAGAATTAAGGAGAAAAGAATGGAACATAAACTTCCAGAACTACCATGGGCAAAAGACGCTCTAGCACCTCATATCTCAGCTGAAACAATTGAGTACCACTACGGAAAGCACCACAATGCTTACGTAACTAAGCTTAACGCAGCTATTCCAGGAACTGAATTTGAAAACATGACTCTAGAAGAGATCATCATGAAATCAAGTGGTGGATTATTTAACAATGCTGCTCAAGTATGGAACCACACTTTTTACTGGAACTGTCTTGCTCCAAACGCAGGTGGTGCGGCAACTGGTGCAGTAGCTGACGCTATCAACGCAAAATGGGGTTCATTTGATAAATTCAAAGAAGAATTCTCAAATGCAGCTGCAACTAACTTTGCTTCAGGTTGGACTTGGCTAGTAAAGAACAAGGGTGGAGAACTAGAAATCGTTAATACTGACGATGCTGAAACTCCAATGACAGATGGTCACACAGCACTAATGACAATCGACGTATGGGAACATGCTTACTATGTTGATTACAGAAATGCTCGTCCAGATTACATCAACGCATTCTGGAACCTTGTTAATTGGGATTTCGTAAACTCAAATCTTTAATTATTTAATTAAATGAAAGGCCTCTTATGAGGCCTTTTTTTCTTCTTCAATATAACTTAAAACTTTCACTTCAAAGCCAAATTGATTCTCTCTCCTCAAAAGTCTGAAGCGAGATTTATCCTTAGTTGGATGCAGATGCTTAATCTGGCCTAGTGTTTCTTGTAGTAATTTTGCCGACTCAATTGAGTGGCACTCAATTTTATATTGGTCACCTTTCCTCTGTTCAACAGGCAGAAGGTAGAACTCATCTTCAAATAAATTTACATCAATCAAAAACATTCTCTTTCCCCAAAGTATAAGTACTTATTATTTCGGATGTTTTCGAAAAATATTAATGATTTTTTTTATTATGTCGATAGGTACATGGAATAATGGAGATATTTATGAAAAAAATTATTTTTGCTAACTTACTTGTTCTAATCGCTTTCACAATCAAAGCTGGTCGTGAATTTAAAGATCAAGATGCAATTCAATTTGAAAAAAATCTAAATGCTCACATTAGTCAGGCGGTAGAGATTGCGAATCTAAAGCAAGAGGTCGCTCGCCATAAAGAAACGATTCAAGAAATCAAAACAGAATATCAAGCAGCACTTGATAATATGCAAACCCTAGTTGCTGCAAATCAACAAGCCAAACAATATATTGGTTCACTTAAAACTGGTAATGACAAACTCGCAACGGCCTTAGATAAGGGTGGGCTTGTAACACCAGAACTTGCAAAGTTTATCACTAGAGAAAGTGGAAGATTGCCAGCAAGCAGCCAATCTAAAAAGTAAGAAAGCTATAAACAACAGAAATATCAAATTGAAAAAGAGAGAAAATTTCTTTTCCAGAATAGAAGTTCATATCAGTACGTACACGCAACTGATTTGAAAGCGGTATATTAAATCCCATTCCTAAAATAACTGAGCTATACGTACGATTAACTAAACCTGTCAGTACTTGCCCATTATAAACAGAAGAGCTTCCCTCCACCATTGTCCAATGTCCTCCCAAGTTCATATCAAGCCATTCTTCAGGAGATAGACGTAACATAAAACCAAATTGGTTTGTGTCCAAATCGATCTTAAAGCCTTGATGATCATTAGAAAGTGTCCCCTTTCTAAAAAAACCTTCAATGGCCAAAGCACCAAATTTCACTCCAACATTGGCAGATGGAAAAATTGCGGTAGCGCCGTTATAGTAATCAGATTCAGAGATAACACCACTTAAGGATGCTCCACCTCCAGCATATAGCTCTGATGCATTCCCATTAGAGACCAACAAGAAGATTGTTAATATAATTATGGATAAAGTCTTAGAGAATGCCACTCATTACCTTTTTTAATAAATTGAAAACGATCATTTAAACGGAACTCTCCGTAAATAAAGAAAGTAATTTCCTGGATATCAACTAGGTACCCACCCCAGTTTTCAGGATAAGGAACTTCATCCTTATAGCGATCTAGACCAGCATTATATTCTTGCTCTAATTTACTTCTGTCTTCAATTGAAGAAGACTGTTTAGAAATGAAGCTGGCCACTTGGCTCTCGAGAGCACGGGAATGAAAATACTTCTTCGAAATTTGCGAATCACACTTAGAGATTGAACCTCTAATTCTGACTTGTTTTCCAAGACGATGCCAATAGAAAGTCATAGCGACTTTTGGATTATTCTCTATCTCGCTGGCCTTAACAGAGTCATAATTTGTGAAAAATAATGGTTTAAAATCTAAGACTTCTTTTAATAAGAGAGTTCTAGCATTTGGAAGCCCGTCACTATCGACAGTTGAAAGTGTAAATGCAGGTCCATTCTCTTCTGTAGCAACAGCTTCTTTAAACCATTTCTCAAAAATCTCAACTGGAGAATCTTTGTACTCACCTATAAATTTTTTGTAATCACTCACAACCTACTCCGTAATAATTTGAAAGTCTCTTTTTGAGTCGTGAAAGTCGCGGTTAATATCTAAAATCTCATAATATATTTTAGGAAACTCATGCTCTCCATACTTAAAATGTACAGGCTGAGTACGGTTACCTAAGATATCCAACTTAAAAAACATTAAGTTTGGCAGATCATCAACAGGAACAAGACTTTGCACAACACGATAAAAATACTTACGAAAATTATTCTTGTCGATGTTATCGATCACCTTTTCCAATTTAATATAGATATTTTCGACATCTGAGTTAAGAATTTTTTGAATTCTCCTAGCAACGTGACGAGTATGCGCCCTTTGCCAAAAGAATATCTTACTTATGATATGGTCACCTTTTCCATTTCTTGAAACAACTCGGTAGCCACGATCTTTTTTGATCTTGTTAACTTCATCAATTATTCGATCAAGAGGTACATCTTTAATATAGTCAAAAATCTCTTTTCTAAGTACAAGACGATACTTAACTTCGGTTGTAATATTAGTCTTGATTGAATCTAATTCCTTGAAGTCCATTTTTAAAAAGATAAATTTAGGAACCAAGGCCTTGATCTTTTTCTTCGTTGATCGCCACTCTCCACTTGTGAAATATCGATCCTTTCTAATGTAGTTAGTTCCGAAATCAACAGAAGTTTCAGTCGCCCTATCTTTTGGAATGAAAGAGAAGTAAGACTCCTCGATCCTATCCTTTCTTTTATGAATAAGGATATTAAACTCTTCACTGTACTTGTAGACTTTGTTTGGAAAGAAATACTCACCTGCATCAGGGCCATTTATAATAGAAATATTATTCTTATAATAAGTCCAGTCATAGTCAACTTCACTAATAAAGATACCAAGCTTAAAACCACGACGCTTGAACTTATACTCATTGAATCCTTGAAAAAGTAATTTTACACCTGTACCAAATGTTGCAATTTCATTTGCTAGGCTAAAGTCAGAGATTAACTTTTCCTCAATATACTTTCGTCCAGTATACTGTCCAATCATCTTATCTGTATCAAGCTTATACTTAGGTTTGATAATACGATCAAATGCTTCTCTAGCATGTGGCAGGCTTAGATCAAAAATGTAGTCTAAAACGTACTGTTCACCTATTCCACGCCCTAAATTGTATTCGACTAATTTCAGTTGGAAATTTTTAGAAACAAAGTCAGGAGCATTTACTTTTTCAACTAGCGCGACAAAGAAATCACTCTTTACTTGAGCACCTGTTTTGGCTTCAGTCGAAGTTCTCGTTACGATTTTAAGACGAACCTTACTCTCATCCATGCGGTAAATATTGATATTGTAATTACCACTAGTAATAACATTGGCAAATGCACTAGCATCCACAATATCACCATAACCATATGATGCGCTCATGCCGAAGTTTAATGTCATCTGAGCAGGAATACTAACGAAGTCACCAATGGCCAATCGTTTTAGAGTACTTTCTGCGTTATATGGTAGTTTATTGATAGAATAAGGAACTGCTAAAATCGCTTTCTTTTGGTCTTCGAAATGGCGAATGAAAGTTACACGATCATTCTTTGAAAATGTTAAATTAATTGGCGTAACAGCATCAATATATGAGCCAGGATTTACATGACGATTGATACTCCACTCATCAACACGAGCAAACTTTCCTTTTAAGTACGATGGCGTCATTTCGTAGCCATACTTAAGGCCGACACCTACACCCTTTATCTTCTTCCAATCAAGAAGCTTTACTGTTGTTGATAAGTTTAGGTTAGCAATTTCCCTAACGATAATATCTTTGATTTTTCCATCTTTAAGAAAACCAATATCCTCGGCCCTTGATTGTAGAGAAAGGGCGATCAATATTGTCATTGCAATGGATTTAATAAGCGAAATTTTATTCATCGATAGATGCTAACGAGTTTTAAACAGCTCGGCAAATAGAAATTAATGCAGATTTAAGTGAGAGGCATCGGCTTCAATCATTAATAAATCTTTTAATTTTCTTGCGAATAGTAAATTTTCATTCTGCTTTTTAATAATGGCAAATGTTGGAAGATGAATGTCATGCTCTGGTCCAAGACAATAGAGTTCTTGGTATATTGATTCATTGCCAATTGCAGCAAGGATGATTTCCCCTCGTTGGGCAAGTGTTAAAAGATAATGGAGGTGCTCACTAAAGAAGGCTTCTTTTAGATAAACTTTTTGATCCTTAAGAATTTGTTTAGCACTAACAATCATTTTCTCATCTGAAGAAAGAAAACCTATTGGTAGTTTTTTTACTAACTTTTCAAATGGAAGATGGTCATATTTCTTGGCTACCGTCTCATTTGCATAGAATTTAAGGTAGTTTTGAGCAACGAGGAAATTCTCGTATAATTCGTTTGATAACTTCTTATCACTAATGGCCACATCAACAGTATCATTTTCAAGGTAGTACATAGTTTGTGAGAAGTTCTTAGAACGTTTAGTGATTGTATGGCCAAAATCACTATAGGCTGAATAATAATCCGCTAAAACCGTTGCAATATTTGGAGACTCCAAATGAGATTCAATGGAAAAAGTCACATCATAACCACCATCATCATGTGGCGTTAAGTTATCAACAAGACGCATCCCATTTGAAAAAACACCTTTGGCGTGTGAGAAAACTTCCTCACCTTTTTTAGTTAAAACAATCTCTCTAACTTTTCTTTCGAATAGTTGGACGCCATAATTTTGCTCAAGCTTTTTAATCTGCTCACTCACAGTCGACGAAGCAAGGCCCATTTTCAAAGCGGCTTTCTTTACGGATTTGTGCTTTGCAGCTTCATAAAAACAATAGAGATGATTCCAGTTCATGCAAATACAATAGTTCGGAAATTCCGAATTTACAAACAATTGACTTAATATAGCTAAATAAAATCGCTACTATCTTCCTAGTTTTACAAAGAGGATGGAAATGACGACGCAAAACACGATGTTTACAGCAATCAAAAAACAAAATGAAAATCGTATCAATCTTAGGAATGTTGATAACTTACGATTAATCAGTGCCTCTAAGCTTGAGAAGAGTTCGTTTGATAACTCGATGCTAGATAAGATTAGCATCCGTCACTCGGATCTTAACGAAAGTGATCTAAGAAAATGTAATATCAAATACGCCAAGCACAATAATTCAAATTACGAGGGTGTTGACTTCACATGGTCAAACCTTGCAAAGAATCGTTTTAAGAGAATTAACTTAAAAGATGTAAGCTTGGAATGTACAAATTTAGAAGATAGTACATTTGAAGAATGTGATCTTGCGGCAACAAGCATGAGATGGGCAAATCTACGAGGAGTTACCTTCAAAAATTGTAGCCTTAAAGATTGTGACTTTTCTAATGTTGATTTAACGGGAACGATCTTCATTAACTGCAACCTTAAAGGTGCTAAATTTAATATCAATACGAAGATGCCATTCTTGAAAGAGAATGCCATTGAAAAGCTAGGAATGGATTTCATCGGAATCCACTAAAAACTAGTTTTACGCTAACGCTCTAGCACACAATGTTCACTCTCGAACACGTAGAGAGTATCGACAGTATTTTGCTAGAGCGTCTACATCAATCAAGTATTTCTTATAATCTCCCCCCAAAATTCTTAGCTTTTCTTCATAAAACTTAATATAGTAATTAAGCAAACTTCAAAGGAAATTGATTATATGAAACGTGTTCACTCACTAGCAGAAAGAGTCTCAAAGTATATTGTCGATCATACTAAAACTTGTCTTCTAATCTCATTCTTATTCTTCATTGCCATTAGTAGTGGCCTTCCGAAAATTCACGCAAACTACTCTGTAAAGGGTTGGCTAATGGAGCACGATCAACGTCTAATTGATCTTAAGGAGCATGAAGGGATTTTTGGTAGTTCGGATACAATCGATATCATGGTCTATAAGGAAGATGGTCTTTTTGATGAAAATACAATTAAGACGATTCAAGACATCACAAGTGATCTTTGGCAAATTAAGCATATTGTTCGTGTTGAAAGTTTAACAAATCACAACTCAATAGAATCAGAAGATGATGATATTTTTATTACACCATTTTTAGATGAAGAAGTTGAGCTAACTCCAGAAAATTTAAATTTAAAAAAAGAGCACGCAACTAATGATCGCATGCTTGTAAACTCAATTATTTCTAAATCGGGACGCTTTACGTATATTAGGGCCTTTCTTGATACATTTGAAGGTACTCCTCCTTATGATCAGGTTGTTGTTGATACAGAAGCATTGCTTGAGAAGTACAATAAGACAGAAGGTGTGAAATTCTATCTCGGTGGAATCTCTTTTATCAACGAGTCACTCCAAAGAGCATCTGATCGAGATATGATGGTTGTCTTTCCAATAGTAGTTGGAGTTCTCTCTCTAATCCTTTTCTTATTCTTTAGAAACCTCTTAGGAATAGTTCTCCCATTCTCATTAGTTGGTCTTGCCATTATAACGACATTTGGAATTGAGGGACATCTTGGTATTGAACTATCAAGTATTATTGCGGCCCTGCCAGCAATCCTAATCGCAATTGGATTAGCTGATTCGATTCATATCTTAATTACCTATAGACACTTCTATATTTTCGATAGAATGAATGAACATGATGCTGCCGTTGCAGCTTTAAAGAAGAACTTTATTCCAACACTGCTCACAACTCTAACGACAGCAATTGGTTTCTTCTCACTAACTTCAACAGATATTAAACCAATCTACAATCTTGGTATCCTATCAGGAATCGGAACTTGTATTGCGTGGTTCTACACTTACTTCTTCCTGGGAGCCTTGTTAACGAAGGTTCACTTTAAAGTTGGAGATCGAGACGATAAATTCCATGCCTTTGATGGAATCTTCATGTTTGCGGAAAAACATAAGGTTGTAATCAATATCCTAACTCCTATTATCACAATCGCTTCAATTTACTTTGGGATGCAAAACTATATTAACGCTGATCCTATCGAATACTTTGATGAGCATACGCCAGTTAAGCAGGCCTTTAATATGGTTCGTAAAGAATTTGGTGGCTCAAGAATGATTGAACTTGTTTTTGACTCAGAGAAGGCAGAAGGTGTTAAAGACCCTGCATTTTTAAAGAAGTCAGAAGAACTAGTTCAGTGGATGCTTAAAGACGAAAAAATTATTCGTGTTAGTTCAATCCTCGATATTGTAAAACAGATGAATAAAACTCTTCATGGTGACAATGAAGAATTTTATGCAATTCCAGATACACGTCGTGCAGTAGCAGACCAATTATTCTTATATACTTTAGGACTACCGCAAGGACTTGATTTAAAAAACCAGCTATCTCTTGACAATCGCCGCTTTCGAGTCCTTGTTATGTGGGATGTAAATGATTCAACGGCCGCTATTGCAAAAACAGATAAAATCTTAAAGAAAGCTGATGAAATTGGCATTACAATCTATGAAGCCGGTCAATCTCCTATCTACAATCGAGTTAATGACCTTGTTGTGAATACTCTTTTAACATCCATGAGTATTTCACTCCCTATCATTTTCTTAATTATATTATTTGTCTTTAAGGATTTAAAATTAGCGATGCTTTCATTAATTCCAAATGTCTTTCCACTATCAGTGGCCGCTGGAATTATGTACTTTGCAGGTGATGAATTAAATATTGGTAACGTTATCGTCTTTGCCGTGTGTTTAGGTATTGCAGTCGATGATACCATCCACTTCATTTCGAATTATAAGTTAAAAATGCTTCAAGGAATGAACGGCCATGATGCGTTAGCATCAACAATGCACCAAACAGGTAAAGCACTAGCGCTTACAACAACAATGTTAACGATTGCCTTCGGACTTTTCTACTTAGGTGATTTTGTTCCAAATCAAAAATTTGGAGTGTACTGCTCGGTGATCCTAACTCTTGCCCTATTGGCCGACTTAGTGATCTTACCTGCTGCATTACTAAGTTTAAAGAGCTCAAAAGTTGAGACTGAAACTGCTAAGGTATAGAAAACACGTAGGTCCTCATCATATGTCTTAACTTACGAGCTTAAAATTGCTATAAGCATGGACATATTTTGAGGATTATATAAATGACTGATAACCAAGTAAATCAAATGGATTACGAAGAATCTCGTAAGAAAATTCAAGAAAAGAAAGCACGTCTTAATGTTGGAAAGAAACAAGAAGCGCGTAACCTTGAAAGAAAGCCAGAGTGGTTGAGAAATAAGATCCCAACTGGTGACAACTTCAAAGAAGTCAGAAAAGAATTAAGAGAAAAGCAACTCTTCACAGTTTGTGAAGAAGCAAGTTGTCCAAATATGTCTGAGTGTTGGTCTGCAAAGACTGCAACAATGATGATTCTAGGTGGTACTTGTACTCGTGCCTGTAAGTTCTGTCATGTTGATACAGGAAACCCAAAAGGTATTGTCGACTTCAATGAAATCGAAAATGCTGCAAAGATGGTTGAAACAATGTCACTAAAGTACCTTGTTGTGACAAGTGTTGATCGTGACGATCTTCCAGACTTTGGAGCTGGCCACTTTGCAAACGTCGTTAAAAGAATCAATAAAGACTATCCAGAGACACTTGTTGAAGTTCTAATTCCAGACTTCAATGCAGTCGAAGAACATATGCACACTCTTGCTAAGAGTAACCCTTTTGTTATCGCACAAAACGTTGAAACTGTTAGAAGGCTAACTCACGATGTGCGAGATCGTCGCGCCGGCTATGAAAAGACTTTAAACTGCTTAAAGTTCTATAAGGAAAATTATCCACATATCTCGACAAAGACTTCCTTAATGCTAGGACTTGGTGAAACTCATGAAGAAATTCTTGAGACACTCAAAGACCTTAGAGAAGTTGGTTGTGATATCGTAACGTTTGGTCAGTACATGCGCCCAACGATGAGACACTTAAGCGTTGATCGATACTATAGGCCACAGGAGTTTGATCGCTACAAAGAGATTGCCTATGAAATGGGCTTTGAATTTGTTGCTTCAGGACCTATGGTTCGAAGTAGTTACAAGGCAGCGGATTACCTTGATCACCTAAGGGCAAAAGGTCATGACGTTTAACAATTTAATTAATGATCTTGGTATCAAAGATTACTCACTTGAGTCGAAGAACCAAATATATATTTTTCACAAAGATAATTGGGACTATCTAGAAGCGCTAGCTTTCCAAGAAAAGGCCAATGAATATATCTACAATAATCCAGAGCAAATGGTTTATATCATTACCTCTCACCCAGAAGTCTTTACAATGGGAAGAGGACTTCAAAGAGATCAAATTGAAGAGCATGGACTTGTTGATTTTGATCAGGCCCTTGTCGGAAAGATCGATGTTCCTGTTGTGGAAATTAAGCGCGGTGGAGGACTAACTTTCCATCATCCGGGACAAGTGATTGTCTACCCTATTGTTCATATTGGTCAACAAAAGCTTAGAACAATTGAGCTTATTAACAAGCTCTTTAAAAGTACGGTAAACGCTATAAATACGAGTGATAACACGATTCATGATCTCGACTTTGATCGCCCCCTCCTAGGACTTTGGCATGGTGAGAAGAAAGTAGCTTCAATGGGCATCCAACTTAAGCGTTTTGTTTCAATGCACGGGATGGCCTTAAATATTTATCCATCAGAGAAGATGAATAAGGCCTTAATGATGACATTCCCTTGTGGCCTTCCTGGTGATATTTATAATACCCTTGTAAATATCTCATCTGATGGTCTTAATACTAGCTACGAAGAATATCGTATGCGCTTTATTAATCAACTCGTAAAAGAAATATATAAGAATTAAAAAAGGGCCATCTATTGGCCCTCTCTTTATTACGATTTCTTACTATAAGATTTAATTTTCTCTTTAAACTTTTTTCTTTCGACCTTCATTTCTTCAAAGAATTCTTTTTTCATACTTCTAATACTATCGCGCTGGTCTTTGTGTCGTAGTTGCTTCATCGACTTTCTAAATTCTTTACTCTTTTCTTTAATTTGTTTTCTAATATTTTTATTTTCTTCTTTTTTACCAAATTGTAACTTCTTCTTTAGAGCATAGATTTCATCTAAGTGCTTTAGCATTAATGCTTCATTATCTTTTAAAAACTTCTCTCTTTTTGAAAATACTTTTTTCTCAAATGCCACTTTCTTCTTATGTTGTTCATCTTGAAACTTAGCAAATTCACTTTCTAATTTCTTAAGATCCCCTTTAGAAAGTTTAGAAAAATCACCATCCATTTCAGTCATCTTTTCATAACGTGCACTTCTATCTTTCTTATGCTTTCGATCTCTTTTCTTTTCACCATCTGCGAGTGTAGAAAAAGCTAATAAAAAAGTTAAAGCTAATATAGTAAGAGTTTTCATCATTTTCTCCTTTTTATCCAGTTAACTGTTATACTGGTGGTAATGGAAAAGGTTTCACTGTCCTGTAACTAGTGAATATTATAGCACTTTATTGAAAGTGCGAAACCTTTGTAAGCAATATTCGTATAATAGGTATGCGTATAATGAAGAACTTTATCTGGTCAAATTCGCAATCAAAACTAGGCTCATCTGACCTAATGGAAGTTGTTGCAAAAAATGATGACCACCAAGCTTTTGAGGTCCTCTACCAAAGGCTTAGTACAAAGCTTTATCAATATGTTTATTATATCCTACTCGATGAGCAAAAGGCCCAAGAGATTGTTCACGATGCTTTCTTCACTTTATATGACAAGAGAAAGATGTATCGAAAAGAATATCAAGTATCGACATGGCTTTGGACGATTGCAAGAAATAAGAGTTATGACTATTTAAAGAAAATAAAAGAATTAAATGTTGCCGATGATAATGTGATTATTGGTATAGAAGATGAGCAAGTATCGACTCTTGAAAAGCTTATTGAAGAGGCCAATTCAGAAATAATAATTGAAGCAATTTCAAACTTACCTCCAACACAAAGAGAGGCCATTACCCTGTGGATGGATGAGTACACTGGAGATGAAATTGCAGAGATTTTAGGAAAGTCGAGACAGGCCGTTAAGAATTTAATAAACAGAGCAAAACTAAAACTTAAAGAGATACTTGAAACACAATTGGAGTCTTTATGAAAGATTCAAATAAAGAAATGAATATGAAAACAAATTTAAGAACAAAAGCTGCAATTAATCCGCCAAAGGAGATGAATGCTGCGTTCAAGACAAAATTTACATCTCATTTGAAAGCTAAGCAAAAGAAGAGGGCCCAGTGGTTATGTGCAGCTCTAGCAAGCATTACGATCTGTCTTGCAGTAGTTGTCACCCTAAGCCTTGAGCAACCGAGCTCCTCGGCCAGCAATGTGAAAGATTACTTGGCCTATATTGAAAGTAACTTTACAAATGATGACCAGGTTTTAGAAAGTATTGATGAACTAAGTGCCATCTCATATAATTACATTGATGTTGACGGCGAATATAGTGATTATTAAAAAACCAAGGAATATCTGTGACAAGTGAAAGTAATGGCCACCTCAATGTATTAGGTACTCCCCTCCAAATGTGTGGGTGTACACCAATGACTGGATTTTGGCGTGACGGTTTTTGTCGTACAGATATTGATGATCGAGGAATGCACACTGTTTGCTGTATCGTTACAGAAGAGTTTCTTGAGTTCTCAAAAGCCGATGGAAATGATCTATCAACTCCTATGCCGCAATTTCAATTTGCAGGTCTAAAACCAGGTGATCGCTGGTGCTTATGTGCAGGAAGATGGCTTAGCGCATACAAAGCAGGAAAGGCCTGTCCAATTATACTTGAAGCGTGCCATGAAGAAACCCTGGCCGTGATTCCAATGCAATTTCTAACTGAGATGGCCTATAACAAAGCTTAAGCTTTACTGGCCTAAAGATAGCGAATACAATAGAGCGAATGCGGCCGTAGTTCAGTTGGATAGAACGTCAGACTTCGGATCTGAATGTCGGGGGTTCGAGTCCTCCCGGCCGCGCCACATCGTGCGGCAAAAGTGCCCCAAAGGGCAGTTTTGAAGCACAGATGAATGTGACTCAAGGAAGCTAAAACGAGCGTAGCGAGTTTGCGGCTTTCGGTTATATGGTAAATCTGAAAAGCGGCAAAAGTGCCCCAAAGGGCAATTTTAAAGCACTAAAACTTTCGACCAAAATTACACTCAACATAAGTCGAGTCTTCCGGACTATGACTCTCATTACTCCAAGCATGGTGAACACTTTTTGCTACACCACAACCAAAGTACATTGTCTTATCAGAATTATACTTAATAAGTGAAAACATATTTTCTTTTTCAAGAAGGCCATCATCATTACCAAAGTCAGCGACTTCCTCTCTTTGATACTCTAAGTAAAGACTTCGAGAATTATCTATAGCAACGCGAACTCTTGCCCCATAAGGAATATGTAACGATTTATCATGAGCAGAGATATAACGGATAGCACGTACACCAGCATAGGCTTCAACTTCAATTAACTCATTCTCAGTGCGATACCCTACCGCCCCAGTAATATCACTTGGTATAATAGGAACACTTAATCTTACGTCGTAATATAGTCCCGACTCATCATATCTTTCTTCTACATTTTGAATCGCTTGTGCCTCTAGGTTAAGGTCAAGTTCATTTGCAAATGAAGAAAATGAGCAGATAAGTGCAGTGGCCAACATAAGTTTTTTCATCTTTCGTCTCCCTAGGGTGTCTGTGTTTTTGTCCGATTGAATTACAAATAAGGTAGCACTTATGAGCTTTACTCTAGATTAAATTGAAAATGTTTCTATGAGTTCTAAAGTTTAGACACTTAACTAGAATAAGATTTTAGATACTTAGAATGCTAATTCATAAAAAAACTGACAATAGACTACCTGCGTCTTCAAATAGAGAACCCCAACGTGTACCTTCTTCCAATGAAGAAACTAATCACAATAACGCTTATGGCAATTAATATTTTTGCCACTTCCACTACTCCTACAACTGAGTTCAATGATTGGCTTAATGAGCTTAAGATTGAACTTAATCAAGAGCATGGTTTTTCGTATGCCTTACTAGATGATGCCTTTGATGGTGTTACTTTTAATGAAGATGTTATCAAATATGATCGCAGACAACCTGAGTTTGTCATGAGTGTTGGCCGATACCTAGATATCGTTATTAGTGAGACAAGAATCGAGAAAGGCCAAAGATATCAGGCCGAGCTTGAAGATATTTTTATCGATATTGAAAACGATTTTAATTTTCAAGATCGCTTCCTCTTATCATTCTGGGCCCTTGAAACAAACTTTTCTTCGATTACAGGCAAGCTCGATATTATCCGCTCTCTTGCGACTCTTTCATATGATGGTCGCCGCTCAGCATTTTTCAAGAGAGAATTAGTTAATGCTCTTACAATGCTGCAAAAGGGAATTTACTCATACCCTAGTGAACGTATGCAGGGATCATGGGCAGGAGCGATGGGCTCGACTCAATTCATGCCTTCAACAATGCTAGCTTATGCCATTGACTACGATAAAGATGGCCAAATAAATATGTGGGAAAACCAACGTGACTTCTTAGGTTCTCCAGCAAACTTCCTATCAAAAGTTGGCTGGAATGGTGATGAAAGCTGGGGACATGAAATTGATCTACCAAGCGACTTTGACTACTTTCATAGTGGATTAAAATATAAAGAAGATCTGCAGTATTGGATAGATCGCGGAATCACATTAAGAGGTGGAACTCAACTGCCTTACACAAGTGGGAAAACTGCAATCTACCTTCCACAAGGAGCAAATGGGCCAGCATTTATTGTTTACCCTAACTTCTTTACTATCTTTAAATGGAATAATTCAGAAAAGTACGCTCTAGGGATTGGAATTCTTTCTGATCTTATTGCAAAACGTGGTGATTATTTTAGTAAGTTTAATTTAGATGAAGAGTCATTTATGTCATTTGAAATGGCAAAGAAAATTCAAGCAAAATTAAACGAGTTAGGTCTCGATGCTGGGCCAGTTGATGGGATTCCAGGAAAACAAACGACAGCAGCAATCCAAAGATTTCAAGTATCAGAAGATATCATTCCAGACGGCTATTTAACTAAAGATTTGGCCGATCAAATTCTTGCAAAATAAATAAAATCTTAAGTCAAAACATCAATCCCCTTTCCGATGAAGTAGTCACTATCTAAGTAAACACTTCACCGGAAAGGAGAATATATGTTGAAAGTAATGAAAGGATTACAAAAGGGTATCGTCGGTATCGAGGGATCAGGACGTATAACAAAAGACGACTATATTAATGTGCTTGAACCGATTTTAGATGAGGCCCTAAAAAAAGAAGAAAAAGTTGGTGTACTCTTCTACTTAAATGAAACATACGAAGGATACACTCCAGGGGCAGTATTTGAAGATACGGCCATGGGCCTAAAATATTTTAATGTTATGAAAAGGTGTGCAGTAGTTACAGATAGTGCACTAATAACAGGGGCCGTAAAATTATTTGCTCCAATCATTCCAATTGATTTTAAGTCATATAAAATCAATGAACTCGATGAGGCCAAAGACTGGCTTATGCGTGAAGTAGAGTCCGATATCGAATTTCACTTCGATAAGAATGACAACATTCTTACGCTAACTTCTTACCATCCATTGCGAGTCAATGATTTTGAAAAGATTCAAAACTTACTTAATCAAGTTTATAAAGAAACAAAAGTAATTTCAGGAATTATTCTAAACTCAGAACAATTTCCAGGTTGGGATGACTTAAGATCTCTCCTAAGACACTTTGAGTTTCTTAAAGATAATCGACAGCACATTGAGAAGGTTGGAATTTGCACAAGTAATGAGTTGATTAGAAACTCTGCCTCAGTTGTAAGTGATCATTTAGAAAGTGTTGATGTAGCAGTCTTTGAGTACGGTGCGATTAACGACGCAAGGAATTGGCTGAGAAATATTGAATCGAAAGATACAATGCGTGCCGTATGAAAGAAGGCCCTCTACCAAGAGGGCCTTTTTTATATGCGACTATAGTGAATCAATTACTGAATTGAAAGTAGCTGATGGTCTCATTGCCTTTGCAACAAGCTCTAAATTTGGATGATAGTAACCACCCATATCAACGGCTCCACCTTGTGCGCTATTTAACTCTTCAACAATCTTTGCTTCATTTTCAACAAGGTTTGAAGCAACAGGAGTAAAGATTTCTTTAAGCTCAGCATCTTCATTTTGATCAGCAAGTGCTTTTGCCCAGTACTGAGCTAAGAAGTAGTGAGAACCTCTATTATCAAGCTCACCTACTTTTCTTGATGGAGACTTATCATTCTTTAGAAATGCAGTATTTGCTTCATCTAGAGTTTTTGCAAGAACAGTTGCCTTTGCATTACCTGTTTTAATTGCAAGATCTTCAAGAGAAACACCTAGTGCTAAGAACTCTCCTAGAGAGTCCCATCTTAAGTGATTTTCACCAGTAAATTGTTGTACGTGCTTAGGAGCTGATCCACCGGCACCAGTTTCAAATAATCCACCACCTGCAAGAAGAGGTACAATTGAAAGCATCTTTGCAGAAGTTCCAAGTTCAAGAATTGGGAAAAGATCTGTTAGGTAGTCACGAAGAACGTTACCTGTCACAGAAATAGTATCTTCACCTTTAATGATTCTCTCCATTGAGTAACGGATTGCTTTAACAGGATCTAGGATTTTAATTTCAAGTCCTGCTGTATCGTGATCTTTTAAGTACTCATTTACTTTCTTAATTAGGTTAGCGTCGTGGCCACGGTTTTCATCAAGCCAGAATACTGCTGGAGTATTAGTAAGACGAGCACGAGTTACACCAAGCTTAACCCAGTCACGTACTGCAACGTCTTTAGTTTGACACATTCTCCAGATATCACCCTCTGAAACCTCGTGAGTAAATACTGTGTTACCTTCTGAATCAGTAACCTCTACAACACCTGCCGCTGGGATTTTAAATGTCTTATCGTGTGAACCATACTCTTCAGCTTTCTTTGCCATAAGACCAACGTTTGGAACTGTTCCCATTGTCTTAGGATCAAATGCTCCGTTCTCTTTACAGAACGAAATTACTTCTTGGTACATTTGAGCGTAGCTTCTATCTGGAATACAGAATTTAGTATCTTCTTGCTTATTATCTTTATTCCACATTTGCCCAGAAGTTCTAATTGCCGCAGGCATTGAAGCATCGATAATAACATCAGATGGAACGTGTAGGTTTGTGATTCCTTTATCAGAATCAACCATTGCTAGACGTGGCCCATTCTCGATTGCTAGATCAAGTGCACCTTCGATCTCAGCTTTCTTTTCAGCAGGAAGGCCAGAAAGCTTAGAATAAACAGAACCAAGTCCGTTAGCAGAATTTACACCAAGCTCTTTGAACTCAGCTGCATATTTTTCAAATACGTCTTTGAAGTAAACTTCAACACAGTGACCAAACATAATAGGATCACTTACCTTCATCATTGTTGCTTTTAGGTGAACAGAAAAAAGAATATCTTTTTCTTTCGCATCTTGAATATTCTTAGCGAAGAATTCTCTAAGTGCTTTTGCACTCATTACACCTGCATCGATGATTTCGTCTTGAAGAAGAGATACTTTTTCTTTTAGAACTACTTCAGATCCATCATTTTGCTTAAGAGTGATTTTTACATCAGTTGCTTTAGGCATGATTGCTGATTTTTCAGAACCATAAAAGTCATTTGCATCCATGTGTGCAACGTGTGACTTAGAGTCTTTTGACCAAGCTCCCATTCTGTGTGGATTAGCTTTTGCATATTCTTTAACCGGCCCAGCAACACGACGGTCAGAGTTCCCCTCACGAAGAACTGGGTTTACTGCTGAACCAAGAACTTTCGCATAACGAGAAGCAATGTCTTTTTCTTCATCAGTCGATGGTGCATCTGGGTAATTAGGAATTTTAAAACCGTGGTCTTGAAGTTCTTTAATTGCAGCTGAAAGCTGAGGAATTGATGCAGAAATATTTGGAAGCTTAATGATATTAGCTTCTGCTTGTTTTGCTAACTCACCTAGGTAAGCTAGATCATCTGATTGCTTTTGCTCTTCAGAAAGAAATTCTGGAAAGTGAGCAAGAATTCTTCCTGCAAGAGAGATATCGCGAGTTTCAACATTGATACCTGCATGCTTCGTAAAAGCTTTTACGATTGGAAGAAGTGACTGAGTCGCTAGCGCTGGCGCTTCGTCAGTAATTGTGTAAATGATTTTTGATCCATTAGACATTTTACATCCCGTGTTATTTGTTATGAACTGATAATAAAACGTCTTATCCTATAATAAAACCAACTACTTCGTCCATTGGCTGCGCATCACGGAAAAGTAATCCTTATTATTTACCTCAAATAAGTTTGAGAACCCATACATAAGTTTCAATAACCAACCTCAATATCACATGTAACCAATTACGAGGGAGAAAATATGAAATTTCTAGTGCTTCTTGCTCTTGCACTTCCAGCACTTGCAGGACTAACAATTGATAAGAATAAAGACATCCAAGAAATTAAAAAAATGACAGGATGCTATGCCATTAAGTTTCAATCGTCTGAAACTTTCGCCTATAGCAATGATTATGACTTCTACGATCGCTATGCCTCAGGGGCCCTTGAGTGGATCTTTGTCGATTCAGAAAATGAAGACATGGTTAATATTCAACATATTCTAGTTACTCCACATGCCATCGTTAAGCACTGGAGACAGCAATGGGACTGGGAAGCAGCGAATGCTCTCGATTACAGAGGCTTTAGTAATTGGAATAACAAGGCCGTAAAAAACCCACAAGGAAATTGGGTACAAAGAGTCTATCAAGTAGATGACTCTCCAAGATATGAATGTTCTGCACCATGGATTCACACAGATACAAACTCATATTGGGAATGTACAGCTAATGCTCCTCTACCAAGACGTGAATTCTCAATCAGATCAGACTATAACGTTTTAAGAAGAACAAATCGCCATGAACAGACTTCATATGGCCACGTTCACGACCAAGATAATATCAAAGTTAATATGCTTGAAAATGGAATGGAGCTTAAACTTGCAATGGAGAAGAGCTACAATACTTACCAGAAAGTTGATGATAGCCGTTGTCAACCGGCGATTGAATGGTGGAAGACTCATAAGTATTTCTGGCGTGACGTCGTTAATGTATGGAACAAAGAGCTTTACTCTGAAGATTCAGTGAAGATTGATTTTAAGAAAACAGGTGCTCCTCTATGGGCAAGACTATTTGAACTAGATGATCAAATGAGCACAAGACCTGCTTACGACTCAAAAGAATCAACTCAAAAAATCAAAACAATTATTCAAAACCATATCCTTAGATAGAAAAAACAGGGCCTCTCCTAGCGGGGCCCTTTTTGGCATTCCAATTGCTTTTAAATAGGTAGATATAATTTGAACTAAACAATTATGGGCACTTATGAAAAAGCATCTGTTCTTTTTATTTACACTTTGTACACTTTCTACACAGGCAAAGCTCTACTATGCACCAGATGGCACTCAATACGAGCTGGGTGAATGTCAAAATGAATGTATGGATAAGCTTGCCCAAGAAACGCCATCTCGTGTTCTTCAAATCGTAGAAGGTTCTCGTTACAAAGACTTTCTAATAAGAGAGACCCTGACAAAATACCTTGAAAATGAAAGTATCGAAAATTTTGATAAACTATACAAAGACTCATCATATGATAATTTTTGGATCCTTAATAAGCGACACGCTACAGAAATGAATATCAGCATAAAGAATGTTAGCGACGAACAAAAGCTTACGGCCGCTATCGAGTACATAAAGAATAATCCAGACAAAGTTAAAGAGAACTACCCCCTTATTAACGAATTAGGGCAACTCGTTGCTGCCAAAAATAAATCAGACAATGGTATCTCAAGTGCAGAGAAAGAACTTCTTAATGAACTAGATAGACAGAAGAAGATAAATCTTGGTGATCTTATCCAAGACCTCACTTACTACGACAATACAAAAATGACGGGCCTCTATGACCTACTTGCATTTGATAAAAGGCAAGACATTGTCTGCCAGCATATTGATGAAGAAGTAGCACACTTTGATGAGTACATGACAGAAGATTGTAGAGAATATGAAGATTGTGTCCAGTTAGCAGAATCAACAATTACTTCAATGAAGGATACGTTTAAAGATTACCTAACATACACTTGTAATGGAAGCTCCCTGAGCGACAATATTGATAATATTAGAGAGCATGCAAAAGACACACTTTCTTATATGTTTCCGGATATTGTTGCAAATCTCAACTACAAAACGATGATGGATGAGTGCTATGACTGTGGCGTGACCAAAACTGAAGACTATATTGTCGATACGCGTATTGTTCAAGAAGCAAATAAGTTTTTTAAAGTTACAAAAAAATGGACACAGGGCTGTGACGAATTAGTCATAGAGAGCTCATTTTATAATATGGAAAGAAGAGCTTTAAAGAAATTAAGAAAGTACCCAAATCTTAAAATTAATGACGTTCAAACAAAGAGTTCGACATGTAAAGTAAGACTAGATGCTACTAATTAATCTTCAGTATAAGTAACAAGTTGATTACCTAAGTCTTTATAGGCCTTAAATAGGGAGTCTTCATTTACCCATCCGCTATCATTGAAGACGTCAAAGTTCTTTCCCCAGCTATTGTGGACACGGTACTGATTTCGACAATTCTTACCATTGTCACAAATCTGGCGAAAACCACTTAATAAGTAAGCATGTCCTCCACAGTAGCGCTGTCTCTGCTCTTTTGGACACATCTCCATATACTTAACTGAAGGGTCATCACAATAACGAGTCCAAGTACAGCTAGAAATTGCAGCGGATTTATCCTTTTCAAAAAGATCGATCATTTTTTCTCTAAACTTATCAACTTCTGTGATTCGCTCTTGCTTAAATCCCATAGGAGCAAGCTTAATCTGAGTCTTATCCTCTTTGCATTTTTGAGGGATTAAAACTTCATTTAAAAATTCCTCGAAGGCATTAATTGAAGTAATCTTTGTTGCCGCACGAGAGAGGCTATCTAACATCTCAGAACTAAAAGGAAAGAAGTCTTTAAAAAAGTCTTCAGTACACTTATTACAAACACCATCCTTTAAAGAGTTATCTTTGACCTGATGGTAGATCTCATTAATAGCGAGAAGCTGAGGATAGTCCACAATACGAAAGTCATTATCTGGGTTGTTGTAATTTTCAATTTGTTGATAAGGAGCACATTCTTCTTTGGCAAATTTTAAGCTAACCTTCTCACCTTTTGTTAAAGCATCAATAACCTGTGTTAGATTACCACCATTAAGCCCTAGAAACTCACTTTGAGTTCCTGATTTTAACTGTGTCTTACCTAGAACATCTAAAACAGAAATTTGATCGTCTTTAGTACAATTGCCACTTTTCAGGCATGATTGATCCATTAGAGAAGTCATGGCAAATAAATAACATGTTCCAAATCCATCCTGATCACGAACGATTGGATTCGTCTTCACATCAATTTGTTTAACAACTTTCTCACTCCCCATTGGTGGAAGATATTGATAAGCTGCATGCTCATACTCTTTCCAGCGCATGTCTTCAGTAATTTCAAAAGCAAGAACAGGAAGAGTAAGAAGTAGAATAATAAATTTTCTAATCATGGATTAAGCTCCATGCACTCTTTAAGCTTCCATCAGAAAAAAGGCAAAAGCCGTACTGATTATTATCCTTATCTTTTAAAATTTTATACTGACTATTTCTAAATTCTTTGCAGGCCTTAGAACCTGGATGGCCAGTAAGCCCTGTGCCCTTCTTTGGTGTAGTTTTAGCATTTTGACAAACTTTAGAACTTAGACATTCTTTATTCATGAGAGAGTTGTTCTTCCCCTTATAGATTTTGACTTCTCTAAACTGACCTTTCTTATAGATTTTCATGATTTGAAAATCTTTTTCTACTGCCAAGGAGATAAATGGCAAGAGTATGAGTATTAACAATTTCATGACTAACCTTCTGCTCTAAAGAAGGATTCAATGCGACTAAAGAATCTTTCAATCCAACTACCTTCAATTGAAGAAGGATTTCGTTGCGTCTCTTGTACTTCGGCCATAACTTCAGCAACTTCCTCAAGTGCAAGGTCCATCTCATCACCGTGCTCAATTGTAACTTCTGGACTAGATTCTTCAGACTTTGAATCTATTTCTTCACCGTTCTCATCAACTTCAGTAACAGTTGCTCTCTCTTCTAATTTTGACCTCTGATAGAGATAAATAGGAGTTGAAGCTGGAACAAATTGAATAAGTTGACCAATTAGGCTTCTTTTATGGGTAATACTGATATCACCACGAGCAATTGCCTTCTCTTCCGCGGCCATCATACGCTCATAAAATTTTGGGTCTGCTGTTTTGGCATGTTCTTTTAATATCTTCCACTTCTTAACAGCAAGTGCATCAACCATTCTTGCAAAAGTAACAAGAATTTCATCTTTTGGAACAGATGTATTTACATTCTTTAAATGAGAATAACTCTTTTCCACATCATTCTTAAAACTCTTAACAATACTATTGATTTTTGGAAAATGAATCGTTCTTGCTTGTGCATTATAGAAAGCTTGAAAGATACGAACAGCACGATACTTTCCTATTCTTTTTGATTTATAAACCAGCCCCATAATCGAATCAATGATTTCTGGTTGCAGCATTAAAGAGATAAGCCAGTTTACAACCTCAGCGTTTCTCTCCTTCTTAAGCTTTGTTAATAAGGCAACAGGGTTTTCGTGAACAACCTTATTAAGCTCTTCAAGATCTGGTCTTTCCACCCCTTTAAAGAATACAGGTAAACTTCGCTGTTCCTTTTCACTCTCTACCCCTAGATTAGCAAGAAGTGTTTTTAGCTGGGCCTCACATTCACTATTACAAAGATCACTCCCTTTTAAATCCCTTAGGTGTTCTCTCACAAGTCTATACTCGTAGTAGTGATTACCAATATGAAGCAGATTACTTTGAATCTCTTTATCTAATTGAATTTTGAATATTTCAGCATTAGGTGAATTTTCAAACTTAGAAAGAATAAAATCTTGAAACTCACTCGCATAACCCTTTGAGGCGATGTAGCTTTTTAACTTTGCTTTTGTAATCTCTGTCGACTCAAACTTTTTATTAATATCTGAAAGCCTTTGAAATGAAATGAAATTCATCTCAAAGTCGCGAAAAAAGACTTCCCAGTCTCTTACGTTAACAGAGTAATGTTTTGTAAAAATATTATTATCAAGCCTTTCAATCTTTTTCCAAATGGCCAAAGTTGTAGCAGGCTCTTGATGTTCACTTGAGTTTCTTAAACGATTATTTAAGATCTCAAGCTTATTGATCTTCTGTTTAAGTGCATATTCAGGAGTATCGTAGAAAGAACTCTTTCTCATTCCAAGAAATGACTTAAGAACACCACCACATGATGCAAATGAATTAAACGTGATATTGAATACAATTAAATAGGTAAATAATCTTCTCATAGGCCCTCGTCGTCTTATCGGTGACTTGGGCCTAATCTTTAAAGAAATCAGCTTAAATTAGAATGTAATTTCAATTACTTAAATAATGAAAGGTACTGGCCATAGCCTTCTTTTTCTAGATCGGCCTTTGGGATAAAGCGCATGGCCGCAGAATTTATGCAATAGCGCTTTCCATCTGGGCCTGGGCCATCATCAAAGACGTGACCAAGATGAGAGTCTCCACTTGATGAGCGCACCTCAGTTCTTGTCATAAATAGCTTAGTATCTTCTTTCATACTTACCACTTTTTGATCAATAGGCTTTGTGAATGCAGGCCATCCCGAACCAGAGTCATACTTATCAAGAGAGCTAAAAAGGGGCTCACCTGTTGCAACATCAACGTAAATCCCCTCTTCTTTATTGTCCCAGTACTTATTAGCAAAAGGTCTCTCTGTAGCATCATTTTGAGTCACTTCAAATTCAAGAGGCGTTAGTTTTTCTTTTAATTCTTTGAGATCAGGTTTCTTGTACATAACTTTATCCTTATTTTCTTTTGCTTGTTTTATTTCTTTCTTTTCACACTTTAAAGGTCTTGAAGCGACATCGCGAATATAGCCACCACGTCCAGATAATTCTTTATAGGTATTATAGCGTATCGGATTCTTTTTATAATAATCTTGATGAGAATCTTCTGCTGGAAAAAATTTATGTGCCATCTCAATAGCAGTCACAATTGGTTTGTCATACTTCTTACAGGCTTCAAGATTATTTTTCGAATTTAGAGCTATTTGCTTTTGTTTCTCATTGGTGACAAAAATCACAGTGCGGTACTGACTACCACGGTCAGCGAATTGACCTCCACTATCAGTCGGATCAATATTTTGCCAATAAATTTCAAGGAGATCTTCATAACTGACAAGTGAGTTGTCGTATGTCACTTGTACAACCTCAACATGTCCACTACTACCACTTGAAACTTCCTGATAACTTGGACTCTCTTTTGTTCCTCCCATATAGCCAGAGACAACGGAGTTTACACCTTTAAGTTTTTCAAATGGAGCTTCCATACACCAGAAGCAGCCTCCGCCAAATACCGCAGTTTCTTTAGCTGCATGAATACAGGTACTTAACGCAATCAATATAGTTAAGAGAACAAACTTCATTTTACCTCCGTGAAACTTTCTTCTACTTCCTTCGTATAAGTATTCGTAGCGCAAAACTAAATTGTTACATCCTAATCTTAACACAAGGAACTATGGCCAACTGAAAGAGTTTGACCTCGTGATTTTGGCTACTTAAAATTAGAATATGAAAAAATTTATACAATACTTTATCGATAATCTTCTAATCTCTAACGTTTTATTCTTCAGTGTCTTTGTCATCGCAATCTTTGCGTGGACTAAAATTCCAAAGGAAGAAATGCCAGACTTTGAATCACCTTATGTTCGAATCATGACTGTTTTTCCAGGGGCAAGTGCAGAGGATGTGGAATTTTTTATTACAAAGCCCATTGAAGAAGAGTTAAAGAACGTTGCAGGTATCGAAGAAGTGCGCTCAGTTTCTTCAACAGGTTCAAGTTCTGTTACAGTTGTGATGCTTGAGAACTACCCGAACCCGAGAGAAGTTTACCTCGACATACAAGATGCGGCACTTCGTGCAGATCTTCCTAATGAAGCCGAACTCCCAACTTTTCATCAATTTAAATCTTCTGAAAAAGCATATATTGATATTGGATTCTATCTTGAGGGTAAAAGAGACCTATCAGTTAAAGACCGTGATCGCCTTCAACAATTAGTTAGAAATTTTGAAACTCAAGTAAAGACACTACCTTCAGTATCAGGTGTTGATCGCAGTGGTTATCTTGATCCAGAAAATCATATCCTACTTAGTCCTACTAAGATAAAGGAAAATAAAATATCAATCCACAAAGTTGTTTCAAGCTTAAGAGAAAGTCATATTCGTGCTCCTATCGGAGTTTTAGAAGATACACAGCAATCTAAAGTAACTTCAATTAATGAACTTATTGATGAAAGTGATTTTAAAGACCTTCTTGTTACAGGTAACTACGATGGTGAAGGTGTTACTCTTGATCAAATAGCAACTTTTAGAAAATCTTTTGAAAAAACTAATAGCATCTATAAAATTAATGGCCATGAAGGAATCATGCTCAACTTAAAGAAGAGTCACAATGTTGATATTCTTGAAGCAAATAAAGCGACCGTTGCCTTCATTGAAAAATACAAGAAAGGACAGCTCGATGATTTGAAAATCGTAACACTTGATGATGAGTCATACGATGTAAAAAATAGACTTGCCATTGTCGCCAGTAACGGACTACTTGGTTTTGCTCTTATTGTTCTCGTTCTCTTTTTATTTCTCGATTTTAAATCAGGAATATGGGTCAGTATGGGGATCCCATTCACACTATGCTTCACCCTTATTTGTATGCTCATTTTTGATTACACAATCAATAATATGACTCTTGCTGCGATCATCATTGTAATGGGAATTGTCGTAGATGATGCCATTATTGTAGCTGAGAATATAGGCCGAATTACAGAAGATCACAAAGGGACTTTAAAAGAGTTAATGGATAAGGTAACAGCAAATGCTGCGAGTCTTCTAATGCCTATCACAAGTGCAATTGCGACAACTTGTGTGGCCTTCCTGCCTCTCTTATTCTTTGGTGGATGGTTTGGAAAATTCGTCTACGTTCTTCCCTTTATTATTACGATGATGCTCGTTGCCTCATTACTTGAATCCTTCACAGTACTTCCAGCACACGTTTTCCAGAGAAAACCTAAGAAGAAACATGAAGTAAGTTGGTTTAGAAAATATGAAGCAATTTATGCAAATACCTTAGAGAAGGCCTTAAATTATCGCGCCCTAATTGTTGTGATCTTCATCGCATCCACTGCCCTTTCGGGATATCTTTTCAAAACAAAACTTAAATTTGTGATGTTTCCAAGAGAAGAAAGTAAGGAATTGAGTTTAAGTGTTTACACTAAAAAAGGAACTTCAAAAGATGAAATGAATGAGTATCTTAAACCAATTGAAGATATTCTACTTGCCTCGACTAAGGAATTAAGTATTGTTGGTTTCCGTTCAAATGTAGGTCAATCAAGACGTGGTGGTGCCGTTAATTACAATCGTGCAAATATCAATGTTGAAATTTTACCTGCAGATGAAAGAGAACTTTCGGCAAATCAAATCATTGATATTTTAAAAGAAAGAATGAAAGACACTCCAAATATTGAAGAAGTGCGCTTCTTTAAATCTCGCTGGGGAAGTGGTTCTGGTTCAACGATTGAAATTCAAATTCAAGAAAATGATGACAAGATTAGAGCTGAGATTGCAAATATACTTGCA
Source organism: Halobacteriovorax sp. DA5 (assembly GCF_002903145.1). Taxonomy (NCBI): domain Bacteria; kingdom Pseudomonadati; phylum Bdellovibrionota; class Bacteriovoracia; order Bacteriovoracales; family Halobacteriovoraceae; genus Halobacteriovorax; species Halobacteriovorax sp. DA5. The sequence goes on from NZ_PPDJ01000004.1 coordinate 63,560, forward strand.
GAAAATCAAAAGGCCAATAAAACTCTTAAAAACGTTGAGATTGAAAGACCTATTAATACTAAAGAGTATAACTTTAAAATTAATCAAAATGAAATTTTAAGATTTGGCCTTACTCCAAGTGACGTTACCACTTCCCTACGTACATTTGTCCAAGGAACAGTTCTTTATACTCTTAAAAGTACTGATGAAGAGGTTGAAGTAAGACTTACTGTCGCTAAGAATTACAAAGTTGATATCGAAAGATTAAAGCAACTAAGAATTGATAACGGTACGGGTGGCTATGTTCCTATCTCACGTTTTATAACAATTGAAGAAGTTGTAAAACCTTCTAATATTGAGCGTGTCGACTTTAAAAGAACGACAATGGTCTACTCTGATATTGAAGAAAGCTCTGGTGTTACTCCTTTAGAAGTAGCCGATTACTATGAGAATGAAGTTTTTCCAGAAATTCTTAAAAAGTATCCATCTTCAATTATTAACTTTGTTGGTGAAATTGAGGAAACGAGGGAGTCTACAGGAGACTTTATGATGGCAGGTTTTCTTGTCATTGCTTTAATTTATATGATCTTAACGATACAGTTTAAATCACTCTCGGCCCCACTAATAATTATGACGATTATTCCAATTGGGGTATCCGGAGTTATTTATATTCTTATGGCACACAGTATGGAAATTTTTGGATTCTTTGCAGTCATCGGTGCACTAGGAATGGTTGGGGTTGTAGTCAATGATTCAATAGTCCTCATTGATAAGTTAATCAATGATACTAAGTTTACGACAGATAAGAAGGATCTTTACAAGCAGATTGGTGAAATCTCTTCAACAAGACTTAGAGCAATTATCCTGACAACACTAACAACTGTTATTGGGGTACTTCCTACGGCCTACGGTTTTGCGGGATACGATTCAATGTTATCAGAGATGATGCTTACAATGGGCTGGGGTCTTGCTATCTCGACAGTCATTACATTATTTCTAACACCGGCGATCTTCTCATATTTATCGAGGTTTTTAGTGACTCAAGATATACCAGAAGAAGAAGCCTTTCTAAGCGAGAAATAGATTATTAAGTACCTGATATTATGTCCTTATGGCCGTTAATATCAGGTATCCATTCAATAAAAAATCTTGTCCATTTTATTTACGGCCCTTTACGTTTTTTCAAAACACTAATTCCAGTGACTAAATAATGATAATTTCTTCATATGAGCAAATTCAATATTTTGAAGAAATTTCTTATCCTGATGCTAGGTACTTACCTTTTATGTACTCCTACGAGCTTTGGCCAGGATACGACGACTGAACTTCAACTCAAAATTGAACAGTTATTAATTCACAATGATCTAGGTGAAGATGTCGCAGAGAAACTAATCTTTGGTATAAATGATATTGAGTCTCGTGAAGGCGAAAATCTTGATATCGAAAAAATCACCAATGATTTGGAAAAACTAAAAGAAGAAAATGATGATCTCTATGAAAATGTAGAGCTAGAAGTTCTTCCTCTTAACGAAGCTAGCGTTTCGATAAAATTTGAAATGCAAAAAAAGAGACTCATAAAAAGAGTTATTATTAGAGTATTTGATAATCAAAACCTAGAAAATGATATTGAAAGTGATCTTAGATCAAAGCTTTCACTTCGTCGTGGAGCTTTCTTCAAGTCAAAACAAATGCTTGAAGATTTAAATACAATTAGTGAGTTCTATAAGTCAAAAGGCCATGCACTTACTAAAGTTGCTAAGAAGTTAAAGCTTGATAAGGAAGATGAAATTAGTATCTTCTTCGATATTTATCTTAACTCAGAACAAATTAAAATTAACGATATCAACTTCGACGGTAATAATACTTTTACCTCAAGACAATTAAGAGAGTTGATTTCTTCGAAAGAGTCTCACCTCTTTTCTAAAAACCTATTCATTGAAAGCACATTTCTTGAAGACGTCGAAAGAGTCAAAAGACATTACATGGAGCAAGGCTTCATCAATATTGAAGTTACACCATCATTTAAAATCGAAAAAACAAAGGCAAATCTACTTTTTACTATTAAAGAAAATGATCAACTAAAATTAGATCAATTATCGATTAGTGGTAATGAAGTATTTTCTAACGAAGAAATTTTAAAAACTTTAAATATTAAATTACCATCAGTTTTTTCTATAAAAAAACAGAGAGAAGCTATTCAAAAGCTAAGAGAAGTCTATGGTGAAAAAGGATATGTATTTGCTCATATCACAATGAATTATGATCAAAATAAAAGAAGCGCATCCTTAAATATAGAAGAAGGTGTTGTCCAAAAAATTATAAAGATGGAAATTATCGGTAATACAAAAACAACGCCAGAAACGATTTACGAGCTGATCTCAATTTATAATGGAGAAATCGTCAATACGAACAAAATCAATGAATCAATACTCGCTCTATATAAAAGTGGCTTCTTTAGAGATGTTAAAATTGACTATACCCCGATGACTAAGAGTGCGGGTAAGATCATAATTCAGGTACAGGAAGAGAGTACTCAAACTATCCAATTCTCTCTTGGATCCGTTTATGGAGGTGCAGGCTTTGGTGTTTCATTAAGTGATGGAAACCTATTTGGGACGGGAAGTTCATTGGCCCTAACGACAATGATTTCAAAAGAGATCAATCGTATTGGGCTGGTTTATAATGACCAACATCTTTTCGGTTCAAATATTAGTTTAAATATTGCGGCCAATCACGACACTGAAAGAAGCTTTCATTATAACGAAAATAAATCAGCTATTCGTATTCTCTTTGAGAAACAGTTAACAAAGAATATTAAAGTTGGCCTAGGTACTAGGCTTGAGTATATTTCTGTTAATAGTTTGTCACAACAATATGCTTCTGACATTAATCTATCTGATACTAAAGACGTTGTTAGTGGTCTTATCGGCTCATTTGCATATCGATTTGAAGATGCAAATGATAAGGGATTAAAAACAAACGGTACTATTTCTATTCACCTACTGCCTTCATTTAATAAGCAAGATTTGTTTTTTAAAAGTATTGTAAATGCTCAGACATCCCGTGAACTCTACCGCAATCAAGATGGAGGAGCTCACCGTATTTCGGGAAGAATCACTCTTGGTTATGCCTCCGAACAAACTCCATTTTACGAGCGTCTTCAAGGTGGAGGAAATGGAACAATACGTGGATTTGAATACGGGTCAATTAGTAAGGATGGGCAGCTAGGATCTAATTCAATGATCTCGGCCAACCTTACATATAGTATGCCTATTTATAAAGATGTCTTTAGTGGAGTTCTATTTCTTGATGCATTCACTCCAGGAGATAGCTCATTAGCAATGGATGACTTTAGACTTGTTGGTGGACTAGGCCTAAGGGCAAAAATGGATGCTGGCTTTGTTTCAGAAACATTTGAAGCAGGACTAACGATACCACTTCTAAGTAAAGATGGAGATATAACAAAACCATTCTACTTTATTATCGGGGAATATGACCCTGCTTATAACTTATAAGGAGATTAAATATGAATTTTAATCGATTACCTCAACTTATTACTGCCTTGGCCTTACTAGGTACTGTGGGTGTAAAAGCAAAGAATCTCGAAGTTTGTGATCGTCTTCAAAAAGACATCAAGATCGAGGAAGTAGATTTTCAAACAGCTTTAAATGACGCTCAAGATTTATCTGACTCTGCAAAACACTGTAAAGCGGCCAGAAGTTATCAACTGGCACTCGTAAAAGATCAAAAGCTGGCCTTAGATCAAGGTGTTGATATCAAGTTATTAAACGAGCTATATGAAGGGAATTATTTAAATGACTATGCGAACTTTTCTCTTTCATTAAAGAAGCTAGTTAAAAATCATCCTAGCTCTGAGACAATTCATTACCAACTTGCTGACCTCTATAATCAGAACCTACCTACTGATATTAAAAATATGCCTGTTGGTAATTTTGTTAAAGAAGATGGAAGTGCAAATGATATCGTTAATGAAGCCATTATGGTTCAAGAAGACTTTTTGAGAAGCTTTCCAAATTCAATGATGCTAACAGATATCCAAAGTAAACTTAGTAATTCAAAAACAAAGCGCTTAGAGAAAACTCTATCAGACTTTAAATATGAAATTTGGCTTAATAAGAAAACAAAAGATAAAGATATCTATGAATATCAAGCAGCTCTACTCATGCAAGAGCTTTCTTCAAATGAAGACAGTCGTATAAAGGCACAGGCCCTTCTAGAGCTATTTGAATTATACAATAGTCATCAAACTAAGCTAATTGATGCGAAAGAGAGAATGGCACAAGTTGCTTTTCTTCTTAGTGAAAGTAGTAATGTTAAAGATCGTGAAGTTAGAAAAGTTCTAAAGGACCTAAAGAAAGCAGGAATTGCAGTAGCAGCGGTAAGCGAAAGCGAGCTTAATCAAGCGATACAAGATAGTAGTGAGATAAAAAAATCACTTCTTAGCGATGCAGATTTAAAAGAGCTTCTAAAAAATAAAAAAGGGCGTGATCGCTCAATCTTTATGCCAATCGAGTTCTCTGATTCAGAGAAGTCACTTATGCTTAAAACACTTGGTGTTGTAGGTGTTATGATGGCATTTGATCGCCCGCTAATGGATTTCGTACAGGATAATAAGAACGACACTCTGACGACAATTACTGACTTCACAAATAATTATGGTGAAGCGGCCGGACTTGTGCCACTAGTTGGAGCATCAATGGCCATTGGTCTTGTTTTTAAAAACGATCAATTTAAACGTGCAGCAGTAAGAAGTGTTGGCGCAGTGTTAATTGGGCAATTGGCCACTCAACTACTTAAGTCATTGAGTTCACGTGCAAGACCTCGTGAGGGGAAAGGCCCATATCACTTTGATCGAGTGAACTTTGGTCGAAATAATACGTCTTTCTCTTCAGGTCACTCTGCAGGTGCTTGGTCAGTTATGACAGTTTTCGCCACAGAATTTAAAGACACTAAAATCGTTCCAATAGCAGCTTATTCATTAGCAGCACTAACAAGTTTTGCTCGCGTGTATAAGAATGCTCATTGGTTCTCAGATGTTACTCTAGGGGCGCTTATTGGATGGATTTCCGGTAAGTTAATGTACAAATTATTTGATAAAAAACAAGACGGCCCAGTAACATTTACTCCAGTAACTGGTGACCTAAACGGTGGTGCTGTAACATACAAGGTAGAAGGTCAAAAAGATCTTAGGGCCTGGCCAATTGACTACTACAAATTAGTATTCTCACCTACTGATAACGAGAACTAGGAAGTAAATTGAAGATTGTTTTTACTCTGATATTATCAATAATCATTGCTCTAGGTACTAGCTCTAGTACCTGGGCATTTGATTTTGTGTTAGATGAAAACCATGCTGTTTTAAAAGATATTGAGAAGCTAGTTAATAAGAATTGGAAGAATCTTAAGGAGCTTCAAGAGAATGAAGAGTGGCTTGAAGCACAACTAAAACTTCAATATTTTGGAACAATCTATCAAAAAGGATGGCATGGGCCCAAGGTTCAAAGAAATATCTATCCTGCAATTAATGGTCAATTCCTAGTTGTGGACTCTGTCACACTTAATGCTCCAGTTCTGGAGCAGATGGCATATATCGGTGCGAACTTTCTATTTAAAACGCTTGTTCCCGTTTTACAGGGCGCTCCAATTGAAGAGCGTAAGTTTTCAAAAGTGACGACGGTTGATTCATACGAACAAGCAATAACTCTTAATCATATGAAGGTTAACGAACTTCCAATGACAAGAGCGAAACTTAATCAACTCAAAGATGGAGAACAAGTTAATACTATACTCATGAATGGCTTTGCTTCACGCATGAATTTAATCTGGTTAGAATTCCTTGATGTAGTCATTCCTGTTCTTGATCGCTTCGGCCCAAAAGCTAAGTTTAAAGTAATGAAGGCCTTAGATATTACCATCGAAAAAGCTGCGCAGGATATAGCGCTCATCACAATTAAAAACTTAAATGAGAGATCAAAAGGCCTAGGTTTGGGACTAAGTGTTTTCTTAGATGAAGTAATTGATCTCCCTATATCTATCGGTATCAATGGATCAGCAGGTTACTCTCCTATCGTTTTTAACTACAAGAATAAAGAAAGTAAGATCAACGAACTTGTTTACAAGGTGGATCTTAGTACAAAAGAAGGACTTGATGCTTACCTAAGCTTTCTAGCTCAAGATTTTTCTAAGCTACAAGACCTTGAAGAAAAAAGAAATCAAAGCGTTGATCTCTATATTCAAAAAGAAGGCGATATCAAAAATAGCGAGTTCAATTGGGGTTTAAATCTTCTTCTTTGGAAATCAGGTGCTCGCTATATAAAAGAAGATGGCAAGTATACAACGACATTTAATAATGGCGATGCTTACCATTACGACATTATCGAACATAAGAAAATTACTGATCATAAAGGATTTTCAGGAAAAGAAAATAGAAGCTTTGAAGTAAAAGCGATCGTTCCTACAAATGAAGATGCTATCTCTAGCTTTAGTTTGGAGCTTAGTTACTCATATTCTGATGAAATTGCCACAGGCCGTGAACTAAATAATGAGGCGCAATTTCTCTTTGAACGATACCTTGATAATGGAATGAGAATTGATTTCGATAAAAAGAAGAAGTATGGCAAGGTACAAATTCACTCTTCTCTTATGTTTTCAACAAAGGCAATTTCAGAGATTATGAATGTTGATGATTTTGATTTATGGGAATCAATCGCCTTAGCTTTTGATTATACAAATTCTCTTATTTGGATTGATGAAGCTAAAAGACGTCAATTTGAAAGAGAGAATTATGTATACAACGACTCCCATAGTGGGCAACAGAATCGCCTCTCACAAAGTGAGAAAAGAAAGCTAAAGCAGCTTGAAAACTTAAAGCTTGCAAAGAAGATTTATAATATTTTACATAAAATGCGTGTTAACGGTCTTACTAAGGAAAAGGCAGCTCTCTTAGTTGAAAGTCTTCGAAATTCTAAGCTAGGGCCAAAGCTTCAAAGAGCTATGGTCAATATCATTGGACTTAATGATCTCATGGGACAGGGATATATTAGAGGAAATCTCTACTAGTCTCATTTAACAAGTTTTTTAAGTTTCTTTCCGTGCAAGTAACAATTTTGACTATGGTCTTGGACAATTCCACATGCCTGTAAGAAAGCATATATGATAGTGCTTCCAACAAAGCGAAATCCCCTCTTTTTTAAATCTTTTGATATGGCGTCACTTAACTCTGTTTTTGAGGGATAATCTTTAAGGCCAGAAAAGCTATTATAGATAGTCTTTCCATTTGTAAAAGACCAAATATACTTATCAAAGCTTCCAAACTCCTTTTGAACTTCGATAAAGTACTTAGCATTTGAAACTGTTGACTCAACTTTTAGGCGATTTCTAATAATCCCCGGATCGAGTAAGAGTTTTTCAATCTTTGCCGGTGTGATTTTTGAAACTTTCTTCACATCAAAATTATGGAAAACCTTACGATAATGCTCTCTTTTAGTTAATACAGTTTCCCAACTAAGGCCCGCCTGTGCACCTTCTAGAATAAGGAATTCGAAGAGAGTTCGATCATCGTGAACAGGTCTTCCCCACTCTTTATCATGATAATCGACATATTGTTTATTTGATAATTTTAACCACGGGCATCTTTCTTTCATAACGATCATTATAAACCTTTTTTAAATTATAAATAAGGATTAAAATAAACCTTCATGTACTTTCAGAAAGGATAATAAATGAGTAAAGTAGTCAAAAACTTAAGCTTCTGGGTACTCGTCGCAGGTGTACTTGGATATATTTTAGGATCAATTTTTGGTGATCCACTTTGGGCAACGTCAAAAAACCCTCCAGATATTTATCAAATAATCGTTATGATTAAGGATGTCTTCATCAGTTCACTTAAGATGATGATTGCTCCGATGATTTTCTTCTCACTAATTGGTGGGATAATCAGCATAGGTGAAATCACAAAACTTAAGTCCATGGGAATGGTGACGATCACTTACTATATCTCAACAACAATCATCGCAATCTTTATTGGTCTAACAGCAGTCTTCTTCATTCATCCATGGAAAGACTCTGGAGTAACAATTAAGACTAAGGATTCAATCCAACAGCAAAAGCCTGCTAAGTTCATTGCAGAGGGTTCTAACTCAATACCACTTGTCATTAAGAACGTTTTTACAACTGCACTTGTAAATCCATTCCATGCCCTTGCAAATAATAATATTCTTGGAATTGTTACGGCAGCTCTTCTTCTAGGCTTATCGTTACTAATAGTTCATCACACCTCGAGTCCCCTTTATCAAATCGTTAAGGATCTCAATATAGTCATTAATCGGGTACTCCACTGGATTATCAATCTGAGTCCAATTGGTATTTTTGCTATCGTTTTTGATTTTAAGGTTAAGGTATCGGGAGATATTTTCTCCGAGCTTCTCTCTTTTGCCCTCTTAGTATTTGGGGCAACAATGGTACACGGGCTTCTCGTTCTTCCATCAATTGCATGGTTCTTTGGAGGACTAAACCCAATCAAACTATTTAAGAAAACGGCAAGGCCTCTACTACTTGCCCTTTCGACTGCCTCAAGTTCAGCAACACTTCCTGTAACAATGCAAACTTGTGAAGAAGAACTAGGCGTTTCTAAAGGTGTTAGTGGTTTTGTCTTTCCCCTAGGTGCCACAATGAATATGGATGGGACGGCACTATTTGAAGGGATTGCAGCTATCTTTTTGGCTAACCTTTATGGAATCGAGCTTTCAGGTGTTGCCATGTTCTCTATCTTCTTTATGGCAATGCTCTCTTCAGTAGGAGCACCAGGTATGCCTTCAGGCTCGATGTCAGGGATGCAGATGGTTCTTCTGGCCGCGGGAATTCCACTTGAAGCAATTGGTATTCTTTTAGTAATCGAGAGACCACTTGATACTTTTAGGACGGCCGTAAATGTCGAGGGTGATATTATTGGAGCAGTTGTTACACAAAGATACTTAGATAAGAAATTAACATAAAAAAACAAAAGGCCGCTTTAAGCGGCCTTTTTTATTGGAGTCTAAGAAAGTTTAATTATTTTACAACAACATCAAATGCTAAACTAACTTTATCATCAATCGCTTTGTCACCAAGGCTTTTGAAGAAAGAAGCAGAACCATACTTAAGACCAAAGTCTGTACGATTAAACTCTAGTGAACCAACAAAATTCTTACCATTTTGTGCCGCTAGAAACTTAACTTCTTTTGTCTTTCCTAAAATTGTAAGGTCAGCAGTTACTGTAAAACCTTCAACTTTTTTAATATCTAGAGTAGCTGTTGGGTACTTTGAAACATGAAAGAAGTCTTCATTTTTAAGGTGACCATTTAACTTATCTAACCACTCACCTTGAAGGTCTGTCGCAGTAAAAGAGTTCATATCTACAACAACTTTTCCTGATACTAGTTGACCTTTTTCAAGCTTAACATCACCTGATTTAATTTTAACTGTACCGAAGTGACGACCAGTTACTTTAGTACCTTGCCAGAAAACAGTAGATTTTGAAGTATCAATTTTTTCAGCATAAGTTGCAAATACAGTAAATACCGCAAGGGCCATAACCATAAGTTTATTCATAATATTCCTCCATTTGAATTATGATATAATTTTTAAAATATCTTAACAAAGTATAGAAGAAAATAAAGATCATTATTAAGGACATCTTGTGCTATAATTAGTCCATGATTTGGATAACAATTGAACAAATTAAATGCCTACAGGCGTTAGAAAAGGCCGGAAGCTTTACTAAAGCAGCCTCAGAGCTAGCTAAGGCAAAGTCTGCGGTAATTTACTCAATTAACAATCTTGAGGAACAAGTAGGCTTCGAACTCGTCGATCGCTCATCTTATAGGCCACAGATAACAACAAAAGGTCAGGAATTTCTAATCGAGGCCTCAAAGCTTACAAAGCAATATGATGAATTGATTCACAAGACTCAGCAAATTTCATCAAATGTTGAAACCAGATTATCCATTTCAGTGTCTGGAATTTATGGCCTTGAAAAACTATATCCAATTATCAAGAAGGCCATGGCCCGTTACCCATCCACAGAAATTATTCTTGAGCGTGAAATCCTAAGTGGAGAAAAAATGCTATTGAACGATAGAGTCGATTTAGCAATTTTTGAAGACCTCTCAAGTATCAAGAATTTTGACTATAAAATTATTGGTAAAGTGGATATGTATCTTGTGGTTGCAAAGGATCATCCTTTTCTTGATCTACCTAAAAACCAACAAAACTTTAAAGGCCTGGCACAATTTCCACAAATAATTCAACGAAGTACAATTCCAGATGACACAACAAATATTGGCGTGATTGAGGACTCTCTAAAGTGGAGGGTTACAGATACGCCGTCGAAAAAAGAGATTATTCTAAATGGCTTTGGTTGGGGAAGACTTCCCTATCCACTAATTGAGAAAGATCTAAAGGCCGGGCGACTAGTACACTTGAAGCATCTTGAGAGTAAAGTCCCAGTCACCTTTTGCTTAGGACACAAAAAAGAGCACCATTTAGGAGAAGTGGCCCAATATATCTGGGATTCCTTCTAAAATAGCGCAAATAAATTACCTGATTCTAGCATTTTTTCCCATTTCTTAAGCATTTAGTGCTAAGTTGCCCCCATTAACACTATAAAATTAAGGTAAGAAATGAAAACTGTTTATATCGGTAATCTCAACTACAAGATCACTGCTGAGCAATTAAAAGGTATCTTTTCACGCTTTGGCCGTGTTCAAGACGTGAACCTACTAACAATTCCGGGAACTCAAAAGAGCAAAGGTATTGCATTTATCAAGATGCAAAAAGAGCAAAGCGCACAAGATGCGATCAAGGGCCTTGATGGGACAACTCTAGACGGAAGAACTGTTAAGGTATCGATTGCTAAAGATAATTTTGAAGAGCAGAAGAAGTACAAGAAAGAGACTAAAGCAAAGGTTGAAAAAGAAGAGGCACAAGAGCTAATTATTGAAAAAAAGAAAGCTCGTCGCCGTCGTGGCCTAAATGAATTATTCGATCACCTAGGTAAGAAATAATGACGAATAATGATATTTTAAAAAAGCTTAGAATCGCATTATCTCTTAAGGATTTTGAAATTATCGAAATCTTAAAGCTAGTTGATTTTGAACTTACAAAATCTGAATTATCTGCAATTTTTAGAAAAGATGACCATCCAAATTATAAAGAATGTGGTGATCAACTTCTTAGAAAATTTCTTAATGGCCTAATCATTAAGAATCGCGGAACACGTGAAGAAAGAGAGGCCAAGGCACAAGCTTATAAGTCACAGGCCAAACCAGTAGCAAAAGCACCAATCAAGAAAAAGGCAAAATCTGATGCTCCATATAGGAAAAAACAATACACTAAAAGTTCTAAAAAAACTTCATAATGGATATACGCTAGTAGACGAAGAAAATATCCAGCAGGTATTTCTTCCAGAAAACTTTGCGCCTCTAAAAATTGAAGTGGGCTCAAAAGTTAAGGCCTTTATTTACCCAGATACTCAAGGAGAACTTGTTGCAACAACAGAGCTTCCTCTTGCAGTTGTTGGTGAGTATGCCCTATTAGATGCAATTGAAATCCAAGAATTTGGTGCATTCTTTGACTTGGGAACTTCTAAAGACCTACTTGTTCCAGGTAATGAGCAAAAAATAAAAGTTAGAAAATACGAGTCTCATATTGTTCGAATTTGTAAAGAAGAAGGTACTGGTCGAATCTTTGGGACGACAAAACTTGGAAAGTATATTGAGTCTTCAGACTTCGATATTAATGTTGGAGATGAAGTAGATATTTTTATCGCTCAAGAAAGTGATTTAGGTTTCAGAGTTATCGTAAATAAGAAATTCATTGGAATGATCTATAAAAATGAAATCTTTCAACGTGTCTCTTGCGGAAAATACTTTAAAGCATTCGTTAAAAAGCTACGTGAAGATGGGCTTGTCGATGTTGCTCTACAAGAGCAAGGGATTAAAAACCTTGTCGACTCAAAAGACATTATTATCGACTTTCTAGAAAGAAATGGTGGCTCTAGCTTCTTAAATGATAAAAGTTCTCCGGAAGACATTAAGAACTTTCTAAATATGAGTAAGAAGACGTTTAAGAAAACAATTGGAATGCTCTATAAAGACAAGAAAATTACAATCTCAGATAACGGAATAAAATTAAATCAATAACAATAAGAAAGGCCCACAAAATGTGGGCCTTCTTTTTTAAGTACTCAATTTATATAATTAAAAATTAACCTTGAACTACTTTTACATTTACGGCACATGGACCTTTAGGACCTTCACCTAATTCGTATTCTACGCTATCACCGTCATTTGGCTCTCCACCTTGAACTGATGAAATGTGGAAGAAAAGATCTCCACCGTCATCTTTTGTGATAAATCCAAAACCTTTCGCTGAATTGTAGAATTTAACTTTACCTGTACTCATTTAATTAACCTCGTAATAAAATTATTCGTTAGATACGATTTTACCCTACTGTTTGCATAATTCCTAAGAAAAAAGGAAAAAAAATTTATTTTGCTGATCCTTGTCACTTTGACAGACGCGACGCTTCAAAATGTGCTCGAAATGTACTTTCTAAGTCACTGATATTATGGGTTTCTTTAGTTGCCTTCGTTCCCCATATTGCTCCAGGCCAAGAACGATCATTTTCATAACGACAGATTATATGGACGTGAAGCTGAGAGACCATATTTCCAAGGGCCCCAATATTTAACTTTTTAGGGTGATAGTTATCGCTTAGAAAGCGACTTACTTCATTGATTTCCTCAAGAAGCGTCACCTGATCATCCCACGAGAGTTCATGAATTTCACGAATCTCTTCTCTTTTTGGAACTAAGACTGCCCAAGGATTTTCTTGATCAGGTAAAAGCATAAGCTTTGAAAGTTTCATATCAGTAATTTCTATTAAATCTTTTTTAAAAACTTCATGTAGTTTAAACATTGATACCTTCTTTTTCCTTTATCGATTTCACAACTCGATATGCAGTAGAAAAACATCCCTGTAAGAGATAGCCACCAGTTGGTGCTTCAAAGTCTAGCATCTCTCCTACAAAGTAATATTGATTATTTTTAATTGCTGACAAGTCATCATTCAATGATTCAAAACAAACACCTCCAGAAGTAGAAATGGCCTCATCCATTGGTCTGGCCCTTAATACTTCTATCTCACAATCCTTAACCATCGCTGCCAAGTAATTAACATCTTCCTGTGCTTTTGAGCGATCAAGAACTTCATAAAGTAATGAAGTTGCAATCTTATCGAAATTTAAGTTCTTTCTTAGACGATTAGTTAATGAGTCCTTATTTCTACGAGACAATTTCTCAATAACATCTTGCCTCTTTAAGTCTGGTTTGAAGTCGATGTGGAGTTTAGTCGATACTGATTTCTCTAATTCATCTCTAAGTCCGTTGGAAATAGCGTAGACGGCTCCCCCCTCAACACCGTAAGGAGTCAACATGATCTCACCTCTGGCGTTCTGGGATTCATTAGAAACAACTATATTTTTAACGAAGCCACGATCAACTTTATCTTGAAAGTGTTTAGACCAATTGATTTCAAAACCACAATTCATGGCCTTTAGTGGTGCAGTCTTCACACCGAGAGCTTCAATATACTCCATCCAAGCACCGTCACTACCTGTCTTAGTCCAGCTTCCTCCACCCATGGCCAAAATATAGTAATCAGCTTTTTGCGTCTTATTGCTATGATCGTGCTTAAAGATTAAATCACCATCAGCTGTTATATTAGTAAGACTATGTTTTAAATGAAGATGAAAATTTTCATGAGACTTTAGTGAATTCATCCATTGATGTAAGATATCAGCGGCCTTCATTTTCTTTGGAAATACTCTGCCACTAGTACCAATAAATGTCTCAGTACCAAGAGTATTTGCCCATTCGATTAAATCATTAGCATTGAAGTCTTTTAATAAAGAACGAAAGCGTGCTTCATCCTTAAAGTATTTTTTAGCAAACTCTTCTTGCTTCTCACTATGAGTGAGATTGAGACCACTATTTCCAGCGACTAAGAACTTCTTCCCGACACCACCAGTCTGTTCATACAGGTGAACCTCAATTCCCTCAATTTTAGAATTCAATAATTCAAAAGCACAGAAGAGGCCTGCGGGGCCTCCTCCAACAATGGCAACGACAACTTGATTTGACATGATAGAATACTATCACGCAAGCAAGTTGGAGAAAAGTCTAAGCAGCTTTTGACGAGATTGTATCCATATCAATTTTGTAGCGCAATGCTTCGATCAAGCGATCCACTTTCTCCTGAGATATTGGCTCATTTCGACGGGAATCATTGATTAAATCATTCCAAGCAATCACATGATCAATAACATCTAAGTCCATGTCATTTAGTTTAACAAGGGCCAATGGCCAATTTTCAAAGCTTCTATTTTCGATCTCACGATCAGTCAATAAATTCACATTTTGATGGCGTGGATCCAAAATAATTTTATTATATGTATAAATCACATCATCTTTCTTTCCTTCAATAACCTGAAAAAAGAAGCCACTATTATACATCAGTACACCTGTCACATCTCTTGCATTATTATTTCGAAATGACGAAGAGACAATCTTATCCAAGTCCTGCTCAGGCTTAAAATCGCCTGTTTTTTCACTGATATAAATGATTTGATATTCTTTGCTCATAGAGACCACCTTGCTGCACATTTGCTTTTATTATAGATGTTTCAAAAGGCAAATGAAGACAAGAATACTTAAATTGCAGCTTAATAATGAATCATTTCATTGTGCTTCTACATTGCTATACTTCAGAAAAAACTTAAGCATTTTTCGATAAAAATAGAGTCTTAAAAACTCCTTATGCTGTCCCTTCTTCACCACAGCAAACTTAATTACTGCATCATCTTCACAGTCACCGTATGTTTTAATTGTCGTCTCCTTACCACGAACAAACCATGTTGCATTAGTGCGACTTTCATCAGATTGGTTATTACATCGATTGTGATAGATCCACTTATCAACGGCCTCCTGGGCCCCGATATGCCCAAAAGGATGTTCAGGGTAATAGTCCTTACCCACAAAAGGAATGGTTTTATCTTTTGTGCCGTGGATATGAAATATTGGCACGGCCTTTACATTAGGGCATGGATCCTGTTCAATGATGACCTCACCATTTTCATCTCTAAGATCAAGAGTTGCACCCAAAACTCCAACTGCTGTAACATAATTAGGATAAGTACAGGCCATCTTATAAGAAAAGAATCCACCATTAGAATGTCCAAAGAAATAGATTCGACTCATATCAACTCGATTGAATCGAGGATCGTTTGCTATATAGTCGATAAGGTTTTTTATATAGAGAGTGTCATCGACACCGGATTTATAAAAGTCACAACAAAAATTTCCACCGTTCCAATAATGCTCACCTTCAATATCCTTACGCCCTTCTGGAGTGAGAATCATGAAGCCAAGAACGTCCTTGTAGAATGAAAGACGAGTAAACATATACTGCAGAAAAATTGAGCTTGTGTAGCCATGAACATTTACGATGAGTGGCCATTTCTCTTTTTGATAATAGCGCCGAGGCAACTCTAATAGTGCCGCAGGATGTCCTTGTTGTGACACATTTAATTTATAAGTTGTTCGAAAATGAGGGTGGCCAGCATAAACAAGAGTGGCCTTAAATAAAAAGAAGATTATCACCACCAGCGTGGCCCAGAATTTCATCATTAACTCCTTTCTGACCCCTTGTAATATCAGTATCATACTGATCTGAGCGATCCGGCTCCAGTAAAGTTGAAAGCAATAAAGTAAAAATAATATTCCTTTAACACTCCCGTAAATCCGTGGACTAATCGCATTAAATAGATTAAGCTATGGGCCGTTAATACATCTAAAATTTAAATAAGGACGATTTATGATTTCCACATCCAATGTCAGCTTAAGCTTTGGTGGCAAGAAGCTATTTGAAGACGTTAATATCAAATTTACTCCGGGTAACTGCTACGGTTTAATTGGTGCCAACGGTGCTGGTAAGTCTACATTCATCAAGGTTCTTTCTGGTGAAGTTGAGCCAAATACTGGTTCAATCAATATCACTCCAGGTGAGCGCCTTTCAATTCTAAAGCAGGATCACTTTGCGTACGAAGAAGAACAAGTTCTTCAAGCAGTTCTTATGGGTAACGAAAAACTTTTCTCAATTATGAAAGAGAAAGACGCAATCTATATGAAAGAAGATTTCAGTGATGAAGATGGAATGAAAGCAGCAGAGCTTGAAAGTGAGTTCGCTGAAATGAATGGTTACGAAGCCGAGTCTGAAGCAGGTATTCTTCTTTCTGGTCTTGGAATTGGAACTGAATACCACTACAAATATATGAAAGAGCTTACAGGGCCAGAGAAAGTTAAGGTTCTTCTTGCTCAAGCACTTTTTGGATCTCCAGATATTCTTCTTCTGGATGAGCCGACAAACAACCTTGATATCAAAGCGATTCAGTGGCTAGAAAACTTTCTTCTTAACTATGAAAAGACTGTAATTGTTGTTTCCCACGACCGTCACTTCCTAAACAAGGTTTGTACACATATTGCAGATATCGACTTTGGTAAGATCACTACTTACGCTGGTAACTACGACTTCTGGAGAAAATCTTCAGAACTTGCTCAGAGACTTCGTGCAGACCAAAATAAGAAAGCTGAAGATAAGGCCAAAGAACTTAAGGCCTTCATCCAAAGATTCTCTGCCAACGCTTCAAAGTCTTCTCAGGCGACTTCAAGACAAAAGCAACTTGAAAAGCTTGAGCTGACAGACCTTCCACAATCAACGAGAAAATACCCATTCGTACAATTCGATCCTAAGCGTGAAGCAGGAAAAGAAATTCTACGAGTAGAAGGAATCTCTAAAACGATTGATGGTGTTAAGCTACTTGATAATGTTACTTTCATGCTTAACAAAGACGATAAGATCGTTCTTCTTGGTGAAAATGACGTTGCAAAATCAACTCTTATGAAAATCCTTATGGGAGAAATGGAGCCAGATGCTGGAACTGTAGAATGGGGTGTAACAATCACGAATTCATATTTTCCAAAAGATAACTCAAGCTATTTCATGGATGGTAAGAACGACCTTGTAAACTGGCTAAGACAATACTCTGAAAACAAAGACGAAACATTTATTCGTGGCTTCCTTGGTAAGATGCTTTTCTCAGGAGAGGAAGCTCTTAAGAAGACAAATGTTCTTTCAGGGGGAGAGAAAGTTCGTTGTATGATGTCAAAGCTTATGCTTTCAGGTGCAAACGTACTTCTAGTTGACGGTCCAACAGACCACCTAGACCTAGAAAGTATTACATCAGTGAACGAAGGTTTCGAAAGATTTAAAGGTAACCTAATCTTTACTTCACATGACCATGAGTTCATTCAAACAGTAGCAAACCGTATTATCGACCTTGACCACACAACTGGAAAAGTTATTGAAGATAAGTACGTTAGTTACGATGATTACTTAGCATCAAAATCATAATTGCTATAAATACTAAAGGCCTCTTCTTGAGGCCTTTTTGTCACTTTTACCTTATTACAAGGTGAATTCCTGTAAGAAAGTTCTCTAAGTCTACTAAATCCCGTAATAAAAGATGTAAGAAAGTAAATTTCTTTAGCTAAACAAAATTTTAATTTCAAAAAAGTCATCCCCCACGTTAGAACTGGCCAAATTCAATTAAAACTCAGAGGGAGATTTATGAAAAAATTGGTTCTACTATTAGTGCTTACGGCCCTGACAGCAACGACTTTTGCGGCCCCAGGTAGAGGAAGAAGAAATAACAACGATGACGAATTAAGAAATCGTCGCTCACGTGATGCTAGATATGATAGAGACTCACGTCAAAATAGACAGCGTGACAGAAGATATGATGATCGTCGCAATGACAGACGTTATGATGACAGACGTTATGATGACAGACGTTATGATGACAGAAGATACGACGACCGTCGCACAACAAGACCTGATCCGACACGTGCCTACCGCCGCTACCGTCACACTCCAAACCGTGACTATGTAAGACACGACCGTCGATGGACATCTGCACGAGACTACCACAGAACGATTAGACCTATTTACGTTTATAATAATCGCTGGTTAAGAGTAAGTGTTTCATATGTTGATGGTTACTACTGGGATTACGACTATCCATACTTTATCTACAATGGTTACCGCCATCGCTACAGTGCTTACGATACTTGTAACTATGAACTTGTTGATAGCTGGAGTGATACAGTCGAAAGAACTTTCTACACGTATTCTTGTTCAACTGGATATGACCTTTGTGCAGATTTACGTGATGAATTAAATGACTACGAATACAATTACCGTTATTTCTGTGCCGAAAGATATAACTGGTAGATTCAATACTTATATGGGGCCACATTATGTGGCCCTTTTTTATTTTCGAATGAATCGATTAAATGAAGAAAAAGAAATTAGAATTGAAAGAACAATAATTAAAATGGCAAAGCCAATAATTTCAGTAGAACTAAAAATATAATTTAAATCAAATTGAAATTTAGCAACAGCAAAAGCAACAAGTTGACCTAACGTAATTCCTACCACAACAGCACTTACTGACATAAGCGCCATCTCCTTCATAATTGATTTTCTAATCTCGCTAAAACGAATCCCAATAATATTAATAAGAGAGATATCATCTCTTCGAGACTCTAACTGATGAGCTATCAGAGAATAAATCACAAGCAGCCCCACAAGAAAGACGATGAAGCTCATCGTAACAAGAATCTTTGTGATACTCTCCATAATTGTTGCAACTCTTTTAAGAGAGCTTTGAATATCAATTAAAGACACGTTTTGAAACTTGGCCGCAAAGTCAGATTGAAGCTGATCATTAACATCCCCCTCACCTTTGCCAATGGCCGCAATAAAAGTCTTTGGTGCATCTTCTAGAATACCTGGGCCAAATGAAATAAAGAAATTTGGTAAGAAGCTCGTCCAGCGAATCGAGCGAAAGCCTACAACTTTAGCAAGAATAGGCATTCCAAGAATATTATACTCTAGCTCATCTCCAAGATTAATACCTAGTCGACTCGCATAGCGCTGCTCAAGAGATACTTCTGCAACCTCATCTCTTTCAAAATCAAAACGCTTAGGCAAACGTCCTTCGACAATCTCCTCACCCCTTACAAGATGATCGCGGTAGCTTAAGTTTGCACTTCGGTTACGACTTCGCTGCTCCCTTTGCTCCTCTCGTGTTAAATCCCCAAGTTTTTCAGGATCGTAACCTTCACCGTTAATTTTTACCAGACGTCCACGTACCATCGGACTAATATTTAGAAGATCTAGCTTTTTATCTGTGACAAAAGTCTTCAACTCTTCAACTTGCTCAGGCTGAATATCAAAGAGGAAATAAACAGGACGCTCCTCTGCAGGCATCGAAAGTTCCGCGCCGATAATATTTTTCACCGAAGGAATTAGCGTCATGAGACTTGTTGAAATGAACAGACATAAGAAGATAAAGAGAGTCGAAATCTTATGTCGAGTCACATACTTAAAGGCCATATTAGAAGATAGACTTAGTTTAGGATTAAGTTTTCCAAGCCATGAAAGCACAAGACTTCCTACAGGAAAGAAAACTCCGATAATAATTAAGAAGACTACAATAAAAGCACTTCCAATAATTAAGCTCTCAGACAAGTAAATTGCCATCACCCAATAGAAAAGTACAATTGGGATAAATAGCAGGTAATCGGAAATATTATTAGATAAGCTTGTATCGTGATCAAAGAGTGCTTTTTGATCAACTCTCAAATAAGGAATAATTAAGGCCGGAGCTAATACAATAGTAGAAGCAACCCCAACGGCCATCGTGACAAAGAAAGTCGCTAGACTAAATTGTAACTCAATATTAATGCCAAGATTCTTACTGACCATGGTTTGAATAACTGGACTGAAGGCCGAACCAATAGCAATTCCAAGAAGTGATCCAAATAAACCTAAAAAGAAAAGTTTAAGCGTGTAGATCTTAAAGATATCCTTCTTCTTCATCCCAATGAAGCCAAGAATTGCTAGATCCTTTCTTCGCTTTAAAAGAAATCCTCTAAAAAGATAAATGAGTCCAAGCCCCGCAAGAAATAGTCCACATAATGAAACAAGACCTAAGAAATCACTTAGATAATCCATTGAGCGCCCCACTCTTTCAGAGTTAGATTGAGGAGAGCGAATACGAATTGAAGAATCGATTATTTTAGACTTTAGATTTTTCTCGGTTTTAACAAGTTCTTTGTCACTTAGTTCTTTGGCCATCTTAAAATGAAGACCTGTCCAAATTGTACTTCCAGGCTTGATAAGATCAGTTGAATCGAGAACTTCATTTTTCAAATAAAGTCTTGGTGCTAGTTGTCCCATCGAAAAGCCTGCAGAGCCATCTTCTTCGACGATTCCTGCCACTTTAAACATTTGTGATCCAATCTTTATTTCCTTGCCTACATCAAGTCCAAGTTGACCAACAAGTTCAGGATAAATAAAGACTTCATTCTCTTTTAAATCGCGAAAGCTCTTGCCACTCTTTGATCGGATATCACCATAGAAAGGAAACCCTTGACCAAGTCCTCTTATATTGACGAGTCGACTTTTTTCACCGTTAAAGAGCATCGAATACAAAGAGCGATTGCGAGTCATTTCACTATAATCGAGATTAGACTTTGCGATTTCTAAAGTATCCTTAGTAATGGCAATTCGTGAACTAACCGATATATCAGAGCCTAGAAGTGATTTTGATTTCGCTGTTAGAGCACTATCAAATGAAGACTTAAAAACTTCAATAGTTGATAGTCCAACCATTCCAATAGAGAGATTTAGAATAAAAATAATAAAGAACATTGGAGAGCTTCTAAGCTCTCGCATAACCATTTTAAGCTTCAAGACTTAGCACTCCATTTTCTAAGTGATAAATCTTCTCACACCTCTTTGCTAAATCCTTATCGTGAGTGACAAGAACAAGACTCATCTTTTCATCGCGAACAATATCAAAGATTAGATTCATGACTTCATCACCAGTATTCTCATCAAGACTTCCACTTGGCTCATCTGCCAGAAGAACACCTGGGTGAGTCACGAGAGCGCGAGCAATGGCAATTCGCTGCTTCTCTCCACCACTTAGCTGATTTGGAAAATGCGTCTTTCGGTGACTCATCCCTACTTTTTCAAGAAAGTAATCCACACGATCTTTCTGATGGCCATTACCATTTACTTCGAGCGGTAAGAGGACATTTTCATATGCATTTAGATGTTCTAATAAATGAAATTGTTGAAAGACCACACCAATATGCTTTGCTCTAAGATCTGTGATCTCTTCGCTATTTAGATCTTTGAGTGAATTATTGCGATATGAAATATCACCACTGGTAGCATCATC
The DNA here is from genome assembly GCF_002903145.1 of Halobacteriovorax sp. DA5. Classification (NCBI taxonomy): domain Bacteria; kingdom Pseudomonadati; phylum Bdellovibrionota; class Bacteriovoracia; order Bacteriovoracales; family Halobacteriovoraceae; genus Halobacteriovorax; species Halobacteriovorax sp. DA5. The sequence goes on from NZ_PPDJ01000004.1 coordinate 84,970, forward strand.
AATTCCACATAAGAGTGATAAGAGAGTTGATTTTCCACTACCAGATTTTCCAAGAATTGCGATGGTCTCCCCTTCGCTAACTCCAAGCTCAACACCTTTTAAAACATTGAGGATTTCTTCTCCTTGAGAAAAATCCTTTCTCACTTCTTTAAGTGATAATACTAATTCAGTCATTATAAAGCTTTCCTTATAAACGGTGCGACCGTCTTTGCAATAATCTTGTGTCCTTCCTCATTTGGGTGGATGCCATCGTCAATATTATACTGACGCTGTCCTGCTACATCCTTAAGTAAGAATGGCAGTAGTGTAACTCCCTCTTCTTTTTTTAAATCAGGAAACATTTTTTGAAATTCTTTTGTGTATTCAGGCCCATAATTTGGTGGGATCTGCATTCCTGCCAAAATAACTTTTACACCCTTACTCTTTGCAAGCTTGATAGCATTTTTTAAATTCTCTTTTGTACTCACAAGTTTAATTCCACGAAGTCCATCATTTGCCCCAAGAGCAAGTAGCATAACATCAGGTTTTCCTCTTAAAGACCACTTAAGGCGAGAAACAGCAGAAGCTGAAGTAGAACCGCTAATGCTTGCATTCATGACTTCAATTTCAATGCCTTCTTTTTTTAAGATATCTTTCACAAGATTTGGATAGGCCTTCTCTGGATCAATTCCATAACCGGCAGTAAGAGAGTCTCCGAGGAAGAGAACTTTTGGCGCAGCAAATGTTGAGAGACTAATTAATAGAACTAGTAAAAATTTATTCATAACAACTCCAATCATCTTATTTTAGGGCATCACAGCAAAAATAGCGAAGTTCATTTCGCTTTTTTACAAAGATTTAACAAAGCCTTTATTAATGCTTTGCTGGCCCTCTTTCATCAGTTAAACTAGATAAGTGAGTCAAGGAATCGAGATACTTCAAAAAATATTTGGTTATAGTGCCTTTCGCGGCAATCAAGAAAAGATTGTGGAAAGTGTCATTGCAGGAAATAACGCACTGGTCCTCATGCCAACAGGTGGTGGAAAGTCCTTGTGCTATCAAATTCCAGCACTTGCCCGCTTTGGGACGGCCATTGTTATCTCTCCCCTAATCGCTCTTATGAAAGACCAAGTTGACGCCCTTATTGAAAAAGGCGTCGAAGCGGCCTACTTAAATTCTTCAATTTCTCATAGTGAACAGGATGATATTGTGGGAAATCTTCTCAACGGAAATATTAAGATCCTCTATGTCTCGCCAGAGCGTATGATGAATGAATACTTTCAGCGAATTTTGGAGCGCATTGAGATTTCTCTCTTTGCCATTGATGAGGCCCACTGTGTTTCTCAATGGGGCCATGACTTTAGACCTGAGTATATGCAGCTTGGCATGATCACAAAGAAATTTCCCGACATCCCTCGCATTGCTCTTACCGCAACGGCAGGTGAAGCTACACGTGGTGAAATCATTCGCTGTCTAAACCTCCATGGCTCAAGTCTCTTTATCAGCTCTTTTGATCGACCAAATATTACATACGAAGTTCAAAAGAAGACAACAAAAGAAAAAGACTTCTATCGCCTCACGCAATTTGTTCAAGATAACCTTGAAGGCCAATCAGGAATCGTCTACTGCCTTTCACGTAAAGGTGTCGAAGAATGTGCAGACAAATTAGTTAAAGCTGGTTTTAAGGCCTATGCCTACCATGCGGGAATGAGTGCCAATTACCGCGAAAAAGTTCAAGAGAAATTTATCACCCAAAAGAATGTCATCGTTGTGGCAACCATTGCATTTGGAATGGGAATTGATAAGGCCGACGTACGCTTTGTTGCCCATATGGATATGCCAAAGTGTCTTGAGTCCTACTATCAAGAAACGGGACGAGCAGGACGAGATGGCCTCCCTTCTCAAGTTCTTATGTTCTATGGACTAAGAGATCTTGTTCTTTTAAAAAGAATTGCTAATAAAGGCGTTGGCGCAGCAGCTCGTCGCCGCGTAAATGAAGAAAAGCTTGATGCCATTCTTGGTTTTTGCGAGGCCACAACTTGTCGCCGCGAAGTTCTTCTTAATTACTTTAATGACCCCTATCAAGGACCATGTGGTAATTGTGATATCTGCTTAAGTGAACAGACTAAGCAAAAGCTTATTAATGCAACTGAAATTGCCAAGGCCGTTCTCACTTGTGTTTATGAAACTGACCAGCGCTACAACGTCCACTATATCGTCGATGTTCTCAAAGGAAATATTTCAGGCGTCATTCAAAAAAATGGCCACCACCATATCACAAGCTTTGGCTATGCAAGTAAAGAAGACGAAGGATTTCTTTATTCTCTTTGTCGCCAACTAATTGCCCAAGGCCATCTTAAGATGATTATGGATGGAAGCTCAGAAATTAAACTTACTCAATCGGCCATCGATGTTATCGAAGATCGCAAAGAAGTCATGATTCGTGCAGACTTTAAAAAAGGTGCACCAGCATCAAAGTCAGCTGCGACAAAAACAAAAGCAACAAAGAAGAAAGCAGTTCGCAAAAAGGCCACCACAAGAAAGAAAGCTATCGCCACATATAGGCCAAATGATGGAACTGATAAAACAATGTATGAGAATTTAAAAATTCTACGCTCTAAACTTGCCAAACAAAAACGCACACAGGCATTTAAGATTTTTCCAGACAAAACTCTTATGGAGATGGCCGCCCAACGCCCCCAAACTCTCGATGATCTCGAAAGCATCTATGGGGTTGGACCTAAGAAGCTTCAGCGCTTTGGGAAGATTTTCCTTGAGGCGCTAAATGGGGATGCTTAAACTACTTCTTACGCGAAGATAACAATTATATTCATCTACGGATTCCTCTAAATTTAATTTATGTGGTAAAATTACATATAGAGGAGATTGTATGAAAAAAGTATTACTTCAAAGCCTAATTTTACTACTAGCAAGTACAACATTTGCAGAAGACTATGGTATTGCAAGATACAATACTCTAGATAAAGTCACAGGTAGTGGAGGCATACTACTTTTTTTTCCCTGACAATGATGATGGAAGAAACCTCCTTAGATATGGACCAGGGACGCTTTATCATAAACAATCTAAAGAATGTGCATCAATCAACTTACTAGATACAGACAAACAACCACTAAAAAAGATAGGCTGTCCAAAGCATGTCTTAGAAAAACTCGAGTTAGACAAAAAAGTGCGAAAACATCAAGATTGGGCCTCTTTTAAAAATGACTTAA
>NZ_PPDJ01000005.1 GCF_002903145.1 Halobacteriovorax sp. DA5
TACGCTTTTTCATAAGCAAACTAAAGAGTGTGCATCAATCAACTTACTAGATACAGACAAACAACCACTAAAAAAGATAGGCTGTCCAAAGCATGTCTTAGAAAAACTCGAATTAGACAAAAAAGTGCGAAAACATCAAGATTGGGCCTCTTTTAAAAATGACTTAAAGAACTGCCTACAAAAAGAAGACCTTGTTTGTCTGCGCGGCTTGATTTCTCCAAATGTTGAAATTTCACCAAATGCACCAGGCTTCTTCTTGAAGAAGGAAAAATTATTAAGAAATGAGCTTGAAAAAAAAGA
>NZ_PPDJ01000006.1 GCF_002903145.1 Halobacteriovorax sp. DA5
TAAGCAAACTAGACAACTTCAAAAAAAACGATACTGGCTTTAGCGTTTATTACACTTTAGAGGTCGACGATGAAGTATCCGACCATAATATTTACATAGGGTCTATAGGATCAAATAACGAAAAGTTTTTAATAATAAAAAGTTTTACTACTAGTTCCGATTAAGACTCTTGTCAAAAAGATAGAAAGAACATCCTTCAATGTAACTTGATAAAACAATGTATGAGAATTTAAAAGTTCTACGCTCTAAACTTGCCAAACAGAAACGCACACAGGCCTTTAAGATTTTTCCAGACAAGACTCTTATGGAGATGGCCGCCCAACGCCCACAAACTCTCGATGATCTCGAAAGTATCTATGGGGTTGGACCTA
>NZ_PPDJ01000010.1 GCF_002903145.1 Halobacteriovorax sp. DA5
TTCGCTAGGATATTTTGATAATCATATGCGACTGGACTTCCAATATCAGTCACATCTGTCACACGAATTACAAGAGTTTGTCCCGATGGTATTTTATCAATAACATCTGCAGTACTCGAATAGAGAGGGGCAAAGGATCCTAGGTTATCAAAGTCCAACTCAACAGTGTAGATTCCATTAGATAGAGGGACGCTATTGATTGTTTGAGTTGCAATTACTGTAGGAAGATCATTTGAATAGTACAGATCAAACTTTAAATTAGGGGTACCTGTAACAGGAGTTCCGTTACTAAGTACAAGTCTGCCTGAGTAACCAAGCTTACTTGTCGAAGCATATAGATTTAAGGATAAGAAGCTTAAACTAAACGCTAAAATGAATGTAAAGATTCTACTAACGTACAACAAAGTTCCCCTGTGTTTACAGTGGCATATCGACATATTATTACGAATAATTAAAGAAATGAAATTTAGGTAGTTAAGTGGGCAATAATTCCAGTTTAGGGTCAAAATGTGCCAATTAAAGGTGGCTGACCCCTTAGATTAAGGGGTCGCATTACAAGGTGGATACATACGAGCAAGCTCTCCAATCGGTCCACCAGTTTGGCTATGATTTGGTCTTAGCTTTTCCCAATAAGAGTTAGTTGGAAAAATTTTACCATTGGCCTTATAGATTCCTTTTTTAGCAAGAAGGATATCGTACATTATATCCATACTACATCTCACTTGGTTTCTTGGCTCTATCGTTGTTTCATATCCAGAAGCAAATTGGCAGTTCTTTCCACGCCAATAACGTGCATCTTTCTTACGATTTAATTGGAAGAGACCAGTTGGGCGATCTGTTGCATCTGGTACGCGTCCTGTGTTTACCTTTGTTGGATCACATGAAGATTCAACTTGAGCGATTGAAGCAAACATCCAAACCCAAAATCTCTTTCTTTGTTCATTATTTAGATTGTACCAATTTGGGCAAGTGTATGGAGCCGCTGTCATTCCTTTGATTTCATCGTAGAGAAACATCTCAGCAGCGCCAGATTCATTTTCAATATACTCTGTAATCATTTGTCCCCAAACACCTTCTTTACCATCTTCAGTAATAAACATTTGGCAGTCTTTATTAAAATACTTTCCATCTCTTCTGTGTTCAGTTGGTAGGGGATCACCCTGAGAAATCGTATTGTCCTCTACCTGACAGTTATGACAGCCACCATCGGGCGGATTTGTGACACTATTAATAACACTATTGAGTTCATTTAAAAAATTAGTCTTACTTGAATTAAGATCAGAACTATAAGAGTTAAAATTTAGAAAGAAAATTGAGAATAGAATTAGAGACTTCATTATTTAGCCTCCTTATTCTTTTGCACTTTTTGATAAACACACTTTATCCCACTTTCTTTAGACTCGTAGGTTAGAGTACCTTCAGTAATCTCTAGGATTTGTGTACTTTTTGAATCTTTTTGTTTTGTTGATTCCTTGCAATCACTCACTTCACTTAATTGAATTACTTTCTTTTTTGTATAAGTGAAGGAAGTACTATATGTACAATCTGATTTTTCAATTTCTTTCTTGTTTGAAAATGGCCCGAAAAAAATTCGTTGACCTATTCTAAGTCCTTTTTTCGGCGACTTTTTATCAATAAATTGAACCTCTGAAGCATCACAGAAATCTGAGTTTCTTACTAAGGTTTTGTATTCTCCAACATGTTTTTTCATCGTAGAAATAAAGTCATTTGCTGATGTGGCCAGTGCCATTGTTGGTAACGCTAAAATTACTACCAGTTTACAGATACTTATAGTGAAATTCTTAATCATAGCTATCCTCTTATTAACTCTCGAATTATACCATTTTATGAGGGTTTAGAGCTCTTGGGAGACAATATTTCCCCATGGAGAATTATTTGGCCTAATTATTGTGTTCATTATTACACACTTAAAGACATACACAGTCTTTCATTGGTAGTAATGCCTATTACAAAAATGGGAGAAAAGTATGAAAAGAATGGTCAATATTGCGACATTAATGACATTAGCACTTCTTGTGTCTTGTAATGCCGAAAAGATATCAAAAGTTAAGTTTGTTCACGCCTTAGAAGGTGAGTCACTTTCAGGTGAAATGAAGATCAATGGTCAGGAATTGAATCTAACTGGTTCAAGTGAAGAGTCATTCGAAGTAAAACCTATGTATCCTAGAAAATTGAATCTTAAACTAGATTATAATCACGGACCAGAGCTTAATAAGTTATCAGCAACTGAAATCAAAATGGAATTTGAAGTACGTAACTACGATTCTGAAAAGGGAAGTGTTGATCTAAGAAAAGCAGGTTCTGTAAAACTTCAAGGTGATAAGCTTAAGCTTACTAATTGTACAAATACAGTTGATTTCAAAGTTAATGGTAATGAGCTTGTTGTCGATATGTCTAAATTTAAAAGTCTAGCTTCATGTAAGGCCGTTGGAAAGTACAAAAACTATAATCGTATTGGTGAAGAAGGTCGTCTACATAATGGTTTTGGACGTAACTTTTTTAAATTTGCCACAGATACTCAGTTTGGAAAAGAAGCTGCTTATGAAATCGTAAATAACTTCTCTAATTATATCTATCAAGATGGAGAAATGGCCGAGTACTTAAAGACAATGATTACGAAGATTGCTAAAGCATCAGATATGCCAGATGTAGAACCTAAGGTTTTCTTCATTAATGCTCCAATTGAAAATGCTTTTGCTCTTCCAGGTGGATACGTATTTGTTTTTAGAGGTCTAGTTGATTCTCTAAAAACTGAAGCTGAGTTAGCTGGTGTATTAGGACACGAATGGGCACACGTTACTGAAAGACACGGTACAGAGTCTGTGACAAGAAACTTAAAGTCTATTGCTACAAAGTTTGTTGGAGCTGGTTTTGTTTGGGCCAACTTTGGGATTCTAGGTGGTGCAGCTACTTATTATGTATACGATAAATTAGAAGATATTCCACTTATGGGATTTAGCCGTATTCAAGAGCTTGAAGCTGATAAGCTAGGTGTTCAGTATGCATATAAAGCAGGATATTCACCTTACGGACTTGGAAAGTACTTTTCGTCGGTACCTGATTATGATGAAACTTTCTTTCAAGCAATTACTTCAAGTCACCCTAAGTCATCTACTCGCGTGGAAAAAATTGAAGAGTTAATCTTTAATTATATCCCATATGATACATCGCTTGTCGTAACAAGTGATGAGTATGAAGCAGCGAAGGAGTCAATTGATGATCTTCAGGCGATGCCTCCATATGTTGTAAGACAACTTATGGTTTCAATGGGTGCACTTGTTGAATCAAGTATCAAAAAGAGTGTTCGTAAAAAACTTAAGCTAGATCACAAATTAGAAGAAAGATAACAAAAAGAAGGCCCTCATATGAGGGCCTTTTTTTTTCTAGTATGTAATTCCAATACCTAAAAATACTTCACTTTCATTTTCTTCTGTTTCGTGTTTTCTAACAAAACGGTATCCAAAGTCCACGGGAATGGCCCTGAAGATCGATGTGTTAAAGACTAGTTCCGCTCCATAACTACTAATATGAAATCCATTGTCTGCTGATATAGCGTATACTTTAGTGTTATCGTAGAAGAGATTCATATAAATTCGCTTAAAGTAGATGAATGCTGAAATATTATAATCCGGATAGAAAAGTGGAAATAAATAATTAGAAGTGGTTTTTACATATCTCTTCGTTGCGAAATAATTATAACCACGAGAAAAAACGTATCCCATAATTTCTTGCGAAGTTGGCTGAAAGCGATAGCTTGTTCCATCTCCATACTTTTCACCAGTAACAGAAAATTTAAAGCCATTATTATTAAAAAAACCAGGTGTCGTAATTGTAAGATCTCCAAACCAGCGATAATCACCAACTAATCCAGTCGTGTCATCTGTACTTGCATCCTGATACATTCCTAAAAGAGAAAAGCTCCATGGCGAGATAATCGATCTTGCCGTATAGTCTTTATAAAGATCGACTAGTAGTGACGTACTTTGACGAATTAAATCCGATTCTCCTGTTGTGTCAACGTCATTTGAATTGTAATCCTTAGTTTGAACGAACTCAGCACTATAATCTAAAGTTATATTTAAGTTATAGAGATTTTTTCTGAAAACGAATGGTAGTTGTACTTTTGCTCCTACTGCATTTTCATCCCAGCCATAGTCATCATTATCTGTCCCTAGACGACTTACTTCTCGTTCTCTTAAGTCGGCGATTAGGCTGAAAATTGGCCAGTATCTTTTGAAATCAATCTGCAAAGAAGAGTATGGTGTGTTTTCAGCCGCTTCATATCCTAGGTTAACATTCCATCCAAAGTCTCTTAAGTAATTATCTGCCCACAATGACAGTCCATAACCTTGACCAACAAAGAAGCTCCAAGAGTGTGGAGTAAAAGCTCGCCAGTCAAAACCAGAGTAATCTTTTTCTTTGTATAGATTGAAGTTTTTATTTGCTACTTCATCACGGTCTTTAAATTCTATTTTTTCAAAGTTATTTAAGCGATCACTAGGGCTATCTTTGGAATAAAACTTATCAGGATTAATTAAATTATCGATTGGTAATTTCTGACAGTTTGACATCGAAGTATTGCTAATTCTCTTACCATTTATTGTTTGTTCAGAGAATAAAATCTCATCATTTGAAAATGTAGGTGAGTAGGCTGCAATTCTGGAAGTCGTACACTTTTGTAGCTCTTTTGCGTTTATGTTGAATTTGAAAACCTCAACTGAACCATTGTATTGAGCTTCAAATAAAATATTATCTTTGTAATCAGATTGTAGCCAATAGAGATTGTTAAAACTTACTGGAATTAGATTAGTTATATTATTATTTCTTAAATTTGCACGTACGAGACCTTTTCCACCACTGGCCTTTGTCACAAGTGCTATAACTTCATCTTCATTGATTGAAACAGCTTCTAAGAATTTGTATTCATTGCTTTTGATTGTTCTAAGGAGTTTGCCATTTAATTCAAGTTCTTGAACTATCCATTTATTTTTGTCATTAAAGTTAATAGCAATGATCCTTGTACCATCTTCGTTGAAGTGTGGATTATAAAGCCTCATTCCCGAAGTAATATACTTCTTTTGACCATTTTTTAAATCAATTAGGCTTAAATCAGAATAGCTTTTGAACCCATATCGCCAGTGCGGTAAAAAATGAGATTGTACGGCATGATTTTTACTATAGTCTAATCGAGTAATGTCTTCACTGTAGGCTAAATCTGTTAGAACTTCTTTTTTACCATTAGTTTCTTTAATTAAGCGATAGAAGTTATTAAGGTCATACTCTAGATAATATAGATCAGCGCCATTTTTGTATTGATTAGTCTTAATATTAAAATCTGTTATTTTTAATTCTGGAAAGCTGTCCTTTTTCCACTTTTTTCTTAAGTCTTCAAATGCTTCGTAGTAGAAGTCATAAAAGTCGATGCCTGATGCATTTTCAATTGCGCCAACAATTCCGTTTGGATAAGGCCTTGCTGTAACATTGTCCATGACATTATCCCAAAAGTTGTCACCATACTTTTTGTAACCATGAGATATTAGAACGTATCCATAAATATACCAACTCACTAATCTATCATTATATGTTCCATTAACAAATTGATCATATGTTGGTGTTTCGCCTTTAAGTAAAATTGCTTTTAGTCTTGCCATAAAGCGAGAAGAGCGACCTCGTCCTGATTGAGTATATTTTGTTTCAGCATAAACAGCATCACCTTCCATATACCAAGGCTTTCTAGCTAAATAACTTAGAAGTGCTTGCCCAGTATCACCCATAAGTACATCAAACGCCTTTACAGTTTTCTTATTAAAGATATCTTGCTGGATAACGTGGCGATACTCATGAATCGATAAATTTTCATGCCACTCAAGTGTACTTACATGGGCAAAGAAATTTGTTGAATCAAACCACTCTGTACGTCTTGGAGCAAGTGTTACAAATCCATTAGGATCACCCATTTCTGGACGATAGATCAAGCTAACTTGCTCCGGCTTTTTTAGCCCATAAGAAAGTCCTACATATTTTGAGTAGTGCTCCATTAGATTGGCCATATAAATTGCATTCTTCTTAAAACCTTTAGGGTAGATAACTTGCACAAAATCATTCTCTAAAGTTGACCAATCTTGTGGTGGGCTTTGAGTATTTACCCAATTATGTTGGGCCAATGTGTGAAAAGAAGTTGATAATATAAAGGCAATATATAGAACAAACTTTGTCATTAATTGTCTCACTGTGGTTAAAGCTAATTTTGTTTATTAAAATTAAACTTTATTGTAGTGAATATGTAAATGAATTGGTTAGGGAGTATTGAATGAGATTACTAATACTAGGAGCAACAGGCCTTGTGGGCAGTCATGTGTTAAAGCAGGCCATCGAAAGAGATGAAATCGAATATATTGTTGCACCTGTACGTCGAGAAATTAATTCACACACTAAACTATATTCACCCATCATTAATTTTGATCAGGTAACTTCAGCAATGCTTAAAGAGTGGAATGTTGATGTCGTCATATGTGCTCTTGGTACAACAATTAAAGTGGCCGGTAGTAAAGAAGCATTTAAAAAAGTAGATCTTGAGTATCCTCTTACTTTTGCAAGATGTGCAAAGGAAGTTGGAGTTGAAACTTTTGTTTTAAATTCGGCAATGGGAGCGAATGAGAATTCTATTTTCTTTTATAATCAAGTCAAAGGGAATTTGGAAAATGCATTGATGGACTTAAAATTTAAGTCTCTTTGTCTAGTGAGGCCTGGACTCATTGGTGGAGAGAGGAATGAGTTTCGATTAGGGGAGGTTATTGGAAAATGTTTATTGAAAATTTTCCACTATATCCTACCAAAAAGCTTACGTATTAACCCTGCTTCATCAATTGCAAAAGTGATGCTAGAGGCGGCAATAGAGCAAAGAGCGGGGATAAAAATCATGACCTCTGACAGGTTAACGTAAATTGAAAACGACTTTTCAGTACCTTACTAAGCAATCTATAAATTTTGTTCCGATTACTTTTTATCATTTAACTATCTGAAATTATTGTTAAGAAATTATAACAGTTGACGATAAGTCGAGATATAGATTTTTCATCTATTGGGATTTTTTATATTTCGGAGAACTATGTGAACCAAGCTTTTAAGAAAGGTATTGAGTGGGATATTATCAGTCTTGCTAATTATGTGTCAGAAATTGTTTCAAAAGAAAGTGGCAATATTCTAGGACCGGCACAACAGTCGATGGTAACAAGTCGTCTTAAGAAGAGAATGATGACCTTAGGTTGCTCGACTCCGGAAGATTATTATAGTTATTTAACAAAAAATTATGCAAAAGAATCATCGCATTTAATTTCAATGCTAACGACTCACCATACTTACTTCTTTAGAGAGTTTTCTCACTTTGAATATTTATTAAAGAATCTTGATAGTATTGTTGCGAATGCAAAGAAGCGTGGCGATTCTACGATAAGAATTCTTTCGGCAGCTTGTAGTCGTGGACAAGAAGTTTACTCACTTGGAATGTTCTTTCATCATCATTTAAAAAACTATCCTGGGATGCGTTTCGAAATAGTTGGAACTGATATTGATCCTGAAAGTGTTAAGATTGCAAAGAATGGTGTTTACCGTTATCGTGAAATAAAATCAATCCCAACTGTATACTTAACTGGTAACTGGATGCGTGGCTCTGGTGAAATTTCAAAATTTGCTAAAGTTAATGCAAATATTAAAGATAACTGTCAGTTTGGTGTTATGAATTTACTTGCACCAGAAAAGTTTCTAGGTAGTAAAAAATTTGATATTATTTTTTGTCGTAACGTTTTCATCTACTTTGATCAAAAATCTATTGAAAATATCGTAATGAATTTCAAAAAATATCTACATAAAGATGCGCTATTTGTTACTGGAATAAGTGAGTCGCTGAAGGGGACGAGTTTAAAGGTTCAGACACTTGCTCCAAGTGTATATTGCCTAGACCCGGAAGCACCTAAGGCTGAAAGAAATCTTAGTCTTGTTAAAGATGGTGTTGCACCACTTTCGAGACCTGCTATTAGACCAATTTCAAGTCTACCTTCGATACCTAAACCTATTCGTATGCTAATAGTTGATGATAGTTCTTCTGTTGTAAAACTACTAACTAAGATATTTGAAAAAGATGAGGACTTCGAAGTTGTTGGAAGTGCGGCCAATGGTGTTGAGGCCCAGGAGTTCCTAAAAACTAATAGAGTCGATGCGATGACTCTTGATATTCATATGCCAGAAATGGATGGAGTTGAGTATCTGAAAAAGAATTATCGTATGGGACATCCAAATGTAATTGTCGTATCAAGTGCTAGCCGTGAGGATACACGTTATGCTCAAGAAACTCTTAATAATGGAGCATGTGACTTTGTTGAAAAACCAGCTCTAAATAACTTAACTGAAAGAGCAGAAGAGATTAAGAATAAGGTGAAAATGTCTTTCTTAAATGCAGGACCTGCTGTTACAAAAATTGATCGCTCATTCCAGAAAAGTTTTGATATCAAGAATCCAGATACAAAGGCACGTTTCTTTGTTGGAAGCTTTAGTGATAAAAAGAAAATCGTTGCAACACTTGATGAGTTAAGAGGTAATCAACCTCCAACATTCTTATTCTTTGAAGGGAACGGAAACTTCCTTGAAATGATTAGTGAGGAATTTAAGTCTGTTCCAAATATTGAAGTTTTCTCTCAAATGACGACAGTTGTGAACAATGCTGTCTATATTTGTGATTTCAAGTCACACTTTGCTTCTGTAAACGCGAAAACTTCTTCACGAAAGAAGAGCTTATCAGTTTTTGGAATAGTATCAAAACAAGTTGAAAACTCATTTTTTGATTTAAAGAATACTCAAATCCTGATCGAAGATACTGAAAGTATCAATGCTAGTGTTAAGGAAGTAGCTTCAGATATCTTTCCATGGACTAGTTTTGCTCACCTTGGAATAGAGTACCTTGCGGATGATGAATAGTTAAATTATCTATAATCAGTCTCTCTTCATACTTTTTGAAGAGAGATTGAACTTTGTTATTGGAATTCTCGTGGAAAATTCTTTTAGTGCTTTCTTATTTTTGTGTTTTATCTTAACCATTACTCCTGGTTCAGATACAGCCTTAGTTTTGAAAAGTTCAATAAGTGGTAATCGTAAGAATATAATGGCCACTATTTTAGGGATCTGTTCAGGTCTTTTTATTCACGCAGTGATGTCTTCACTGGGACTCTCTGCAATCTTGCAACAATCTGCTGAGCTATTTCACTTTGTGAAAATGATTGGAGCTGCTTATCTCATATACTTAGGTGTGCGTGCATTATATGAAGCATGGTTTAGTGGTAGTAAAACGAACCTCTTTCTCGTTTCGAAAAATGAAAGAAAACAGGTCTCTGTCTCTAGTGAGTTTCGTAGAGGTCTTTTAACGAATATCTTAAATCCAAAAGTTGCAATTTTTTACTTAACTTTCTTACCTCAATTTATTGATATTAATTCTAATCCACTAGTTCAATCAATTGGCCTGTCGTTAGTTCATATTGCCTTAAATTTAATCTGGCTCTTTCTATTTGGATACTTTGTTACTTTCTTTAAGGCACAGTTTGAAAAGGGAAGAACTAAGCGTGTTGTTGAAACACTTAGTGGTTCAGCATTCTTATTCTTTGGTCTCGCTCTAGCAAAAAGTAAAGATTAGCCCTTGGATTTTCTGAACATTCTATCTTGTTCTTGTGCTAGTATTTTTCCTTGATATGTTTCATAGGCTTCTTTTAATAGTTCTCCTGCTCTTGTATTAGAAACTGGTAGAAACTCTAGATAGCACTCACCAACGGAGAGAAAGTTGTGTGGAGTTTCAAGTACAAGAATATCATCTACCAGATTTATAATCTCACTCCAAGATTCTCTAGAACATACAGGTGTTACAACTTCAATTTTATTTGGTGTTTGCTGTTTGATTAATTTGATTGCGGCCTTAACTGTTGCACCTGTTGCGATCCCGTCATCAACAATAAGAATATCTCGACCTGCTAAATTAATTGGCTCTCTCCTTCTTCGTAAAATTTTCGCCTGCTCCAGGGCCTCTCGTCTCTTTTCATTTGTTAATCGACGTAATTGAAGTTCATTAACTCCGAAGTGACTTATTAAATCTCTATTATAGTATGTGTCTCCAGTTTCGGTGACAGCGCCAATAGCTAATTCACTGTTTCTAGGTGCACCAATCTTTTTTACACAAAATACATCAAGAGGAAGACGGTGCCTCATTGCTATTTCGTACGCTACAGGAACACCTCCTCTAGGAAGAGCAATAACTACAGCGTTATTTTTTTCGCGTATCTTATCCTTGAATTCCTCGGCCAATAATGCACCGGCTTCCTTTCGGTTTTTAAACATCTTCGCTTCCTATTACGCAATTTTAACTTGTCGTGTTTCGTCAATTGGACATTGAATTGCCGATTCTTTTTCTATCTCTAATTTAACAATTTGTGAAAGGTCATGGATTTCATTACCAAGTCTTTGAATAATATCGTCCGAAGAAATGATTCCTACTATTTGATCTCTACTGTTTACAACTGGTATGCGCTTTATTCCATTGGCCTGCATCTTTTTTATTGTATCGACAATACTATCCTTCGGTGTGCACAGAACTACATTCTGAGTCATGATCTCACTTACTTTAGAATAAGGTTCAATCTTTCCTTCTTTTCCAAAAGATATGGCAATGTCTCTGTCTGTTAAAATTCCAACGGGAGTATTTTTCTTTCCTGTTATATTATCCACAACAACTATGGCCCCAACGTGCTTTTCATACATCTGTTTGGCCGCATCTTTTAAAGTCGCATTTGAATTTATGATAACAACATCTTTTTGAATGATATCTTTAATCGCCATTATTTATCTCCTGATAAGCTTTTCTTTCAAGTTGATTATAAGAGGAGTTATCAGCAGATAAGATTTAATTATTTTTAAAGAAAGGTTTTGAGGCTCTTCACACTTGAAGGTGT
>NZ_PPDJ01000011.1 GCF_002903145.1 Halobacteriovorax sp. DA5
CTTTATTACTTTATTTGAATGTTTAAAGAGCTGTCCGAGACTATATGTTCATGTTCAACATGTAAAGTCTTTTTTAACAATTAAAGAAAAAAATTCAATGTCGTTATTTGCAACGTTGTTTTTGTTTCGTTTGTTGTTTGGAACGAGGGGCATATTATGAAACCCGAATAACTTCGTCAATACTTTTTTTACTTTTTATTAACTTTTTTTTCATAAATTTTAATAACAATATTAAATACTTATAGATTATTAATCATACTTAATTTTAGCAGTAGGTTAAACTTCTACTAAAAACGTAACCCCTTGAAATCTCGAAAGTTAATGAAAATAAAAAAGGCCACTCTCTGAGTGGCCTTCTATCATCGGTTACTATGTAAAAAATTTAACCTATTTTTTTAGAGGAAATCCGTTTTTTTCTAACGTCTCTATTACTTTATTAGAAGCTTCAGTAATGAACTCTCCTGATAAAGTACTATTAGGATCTAAGAATTCACTTCTTACTGTTACAGACTTCTTATTATCTTGAACAAAGATATCTGCAATAGAAGTAGAAACAAGTTCTTTAATCTTAAGTTTTGAAAGACTATTTAAAATAGTACCTACTGCAACGCTAGTATCTACTTCTACAGTACAATCGAATGTTGAACCAGGAAACTTCGCTAATGGTTGATACTTAGTTTTGTCTTTCTGCTCACGTGATTCAAACGCGCTCATATTAATAAGTGCAATTGAAACATTGCCTTTAATCTTAAATTGCTTAAGTACTAGAGGATGAACAGAGAAGATTACACCATCCATCTTTCCTTGAATTCTAAAGTTATAAAATTCAAATGGATGAATACCTGCCCACTCTTCATCAATAGCATTACTCTTAAACTTAGGATTACGTTCATTTAACTGATAGTTAACATTACAACAATCAAGTAAGCGAGTTGTATCGTTTAAAAGATCCATGAATGGAGTTGCTTCTTTATCGAAGTAAAGCGCACCAAATACACTCTCCTCTTTTACAAAGTCTTTATCATTTGCGTGATATGTACGACCTAGTTCAAAGAATTTAAATGCAGATGAATTCTTTGCGTTTTGAGAAGCGGCCTCAAGAAAAGAAGGTGCTAATGATTCGCGCATAAGAGACGCATCTTTTGAAAGAGCGTTAATTAACTCTAATCCACCCTTGTGTTCATATAGAGACTTCTTAAGAAGAGATGGCCCAATCATAGGGTATGTCATTACTTCAAATGCATTAGCATGATTCACCATAAAGTTTTTCATACGGCGGTGTAGCTTCTGAGCAGGACTTAACTTAACTGGAGCAATATCAAGCTTTGGTGAAACAGGAGCAATATTATCGAAACCAATAACACGTCCAATTTCTTCAACAAGACAAGATCCTGTTTCAATATCTTTAGTTGCACGATAACTTGGAATATGAGCAACAAAACTTTCAGCTGTTCCCTCAATATTAAAATCAAGACTATTGAAGATTCTCTTCATTTCATCAAAAGAAACTTCTTTACCAAGGGCCTTATTAATTTTAGCAGCACTTGATGGAATCGAAACGGGCTTAATCTCTAAAAGATTTGGCCCATCGTATTGCATATCACCTACGACTTTAGCTTCAGGGTTTTCTTTTAATACATACTCAAGAGTTCTTAATAGAGTTCTCTCAAGCATTAGAGAATCAAGAGTTTTTTCATATCGAGAAGAAGAGTCAGTTCTTAAACCTAGGCGAGTTGAAGTTTTTCTAACTTCTGCGGCCTTCCAGTTTGCAACTTCAATGAAAATTTTCGTTGTGTTTTCATCAACACCACTATTTAAACCACCCATAATCCCCGCAAGAACAAGAGGCTTTTCAGAGTCACCAATTACAGTATCGCCTGCAACTAATTTTCTGTTTTCTTCATCAAGAGTTGTGAACTCTGAATCTGACTTAAGAGCACTAATCACAACAGTGTCACCTTTGATCTTTTCGCGATCAAAGATATGCAGAGGAATACCAAGTTCAAGCATTACGTAATTTGAAATATCAACGATATTATTAATTGGACGAAGACCTACTGCTTGCAGACGTCTTTTCATCCACGCAGGAGACTCTCCTACTTTAATATTGTCTACGCTAAGGCCAAAGTAACCAAGACAACTTGTGCCTTCTTCTACTTTAATTTTGATAGGGGCTGCATCAGTTGAAAACTTTGCTTTTAAATTAGCTGCCCAATCGACAGAGAATGGTTTTTGTAATTCATTATCAAAAATTGTCGCAAACTCGCGAGCAATTCCATAGTGACCCCAAAGATCTGGTCTATGAGTAAGAGACTTATTATCAACGTCTAATAAGATATCTTTTGTTTGATTGAAAAGAGTTAGCATATTTGTGCCAAGCTCTGGGTTATCAAACATTTTATCGAGCTCAATAATTCCGGCAGAATCTTCAGCGAAACCAAGCTCTTCTTCAGAACAAAGCATTCCTTCAGAGAGAACACCACGAATTTTTTTAGGCTCAAGAGTTAGGCCATTTGGTAGAGTGATTCCAAGTGGAGCATAAGCTGTGCGCATTCCAATTCTAACGTTTGCAGCACCACAAACAACTTGAAACTTATCCTTTCCGTTTGTGAAAGTAACAAGATTTAACTTATCAGCTTCAGGGTGCTTTTCTTTTTCTAGAACTTCAACAACAGTGATTGCTTCGAGGTGATCACCAACAGAAAGAACGTCTTCTACTTCAGCGGTTGCTAGAGTAAATTTTGATCCAATTTCATTTGCATCTAAGTCTGGAACTTTTACGAAGTCTTTAATCCAATCGATACTAATTAACATATATTATCCTTAAAACTTTTCTAATATTCTTTAAATTGTGAGTTAAAACGTAGATCACCTGACTGAAGGTGGCGGATATCATCGATTCCGTACTTCATCATAACAAGACGATCTAAACCAAGCCCAAATGCAAAACCATTATATTCTTCAGGATCAATTCCACCTGCTCTAAGAACATTTGGATGAACCATCCCACATGGAAGAAGCTCTACCCAACCAACTTGTTTACAAACAGAACACCCTTTTCCGCTACAAACTTGGCATTTGATATCTAGTTCAAAACCTGGCTCAACGAATGGGAAGTAACCAGGACGAAGCCTTACTTCGACATCTTTCTTAAAGATCTCAGTTAGAATTTCTTTCATGAAGTAAATTAGGTTTGATACAGAAATATCTTTTCCTACCATCATCCCTTCTAATTGTTGAAATACCATCTCGTGAGAAGCATCAGTTCTTTCACAACGAAATACTGTTCCAGGAGCAATGAAGCGGAATGGTGGCTTACGAGACATCATACCTCGTACTTGAATAGTTGAAGTGTGTGTACGTAAAAGATGTTTATTGCCTTCCGGAGATTTCTCATCTCTAAACCAGAAAGTATCTTGCATATCACGAGCTGGGTGATCACCAGGAATATTTAGGGCCTCAAAGTTATAAAACTCTGTTTCAACATGTGGGCCATCTAAAACCTCAAACCCCATTGATAAGAAAATATCTTCAACTTCTTGTTGCACAAGAGTTCTTGGGTGAAGTCCGCCGTGATTATTATTCTTAGACTTAACTGCATCAGTAAAAGTAATATCGATTTTATTCTTACTTAGCTTTTCATTAATTTCAGCAAGCTCAATCTCAGATAGCTTCTTTGCAACAAGCCCTTCAATATTTTGCTTAATCTCATTGGCAACTGGCCCAATTTCTTTTCTCTGCTCAGGAGTAGCATCCTTAAGCGACTTTAAAATTTCAGATACAGCGCCCTTCTTCCCTAAGTAACTAGACTTAAGTGAAAGTACATCTGGCTGTGCACTTAGTGTTTCAAGTTCTGTTTGAAACTTCCCATAAGCTTCATTTAGCTTATCAATCATAATCCCACCTATTTTCGACGATTTGTATACGTTCAATAATAACCTTGGGAGTTTTTCATGCGGTGTGCGAAAAAGCAAGACGTGGGGTGTTTAAAGTACCAATAAAAATGAGCGAAACCAATTGAACTTTGAAATGATCTCTTGGTGCTGATAGTCGGGGTATGTCCAAGAAAGACTTTGGTAAGTTTTACCTTGAAATTGATAGGTCAATTCAGCAAAAACTCCTTCTCCTAAATAGATACGATGAGAGTAAGGCTTGCCACTCGAAAGTAGGACCTGATCCAAGCAGATGAGCCCTGGATCAATATTAAAAGTCCTAGCGCTATCCAAGAGATATTGCTTTTCAAGTGCATCACAATATTTTTTGAGTTCAACTAATTTAGTTCTCTCAATAAGCTCAGGATAGAAGAAAAAGCATCTTTTGAGATTCTGCCCCATTTCTTTGCTGTAATAGTCTTTCATTGGAAAAAAATCGTGTGTGAATAGTATTGGATCAGAGTACTGTGGCCCAAGTAAATTAATGATTTCACTTGGACCAATCTTGTCTTCTTGATAAAGAACACTGAAGAAAGCGAGGGCACGAGTGGCCGGTTTTAAATCGCTCACTCTACTTCATTTTCTCTTTTAAAACATTGTAGTAATTGCTTAACTCTTCAAGATTAACTGTAGCTGTACCAACTTTTCCGACAACCACACCCGCTCCACAGTTAGCAATCCAAGCGGCTTCCTCAAGACTTGCTCCTGCTTCAAGACAGGCAACAAGAAGAGAAATTGTTGTATCCCCTGCTCCAGAAACATCATAGACTTCGTTGGCAACAGTTGGGATCATGTGCAATTTACCATCACCAAGAGTGTCCAGCATGGCCATTCCACGAGCACCAAGAGTAATAATAATTTTTTCTAACTCCAGTTTATCAACTAGAATTTCAGCAATATCTTCAACCTGAAGCTCCCCTGCATATCCTAGAAGATTGGCCATAAGCTTTGCTTCAAGATGGTTTGGTTTAAGAAGTGAGACACCCTTATAATATAGCGGCGGAGTTGTGCGACTAGGGTCAACAGCAATTAAGCTCTTTGACTCTTTAAACTCACTAACTAAACGTGAAATTAAAGATTCAGTAAGCACTCCTTTAGAATAATCTTCAAGTATTAAAGCACCATGATTTTCTTTGAGTTCGTTAATACGACTTACTAACCTTTTTTCAACATCAGCATTAATAGGCTTCTTTGACTCATAATCAATACGACAAATTTGTTGATGATCTGTTACAATTCTTTCCTTGAAAACAGTTGGTCTTTCATCACAACGAACAACTCCCCAAGTTGAAAGCCCCGCTTCTTCAAGAAGATCTTCTAAAACATTTGCATTAGCATCATCACCCATAACCCCACATAAAGTTGAGTTAACACCAAGAGTTTTTAAATTCTCCGAAACGTTTGCTGAAAGCCCTAGTTTTTGCCATTCTTTTTGAACTTCAAGAAGTGGAACAGGTGCTTCAGGTGAGATACGATTGACGACACCAGATGTGTATTTATCGATTCCCACGTCTCCCACAACGAGAATTGGTTTAATCGTGTTAAGATTTGTAATGATTGCATTAAAGCGTTCAGGTGAAATTAATTTTGTCATAATATTTCCGTTATTTATTTAAAATTGATTTTGCAATTTCAATTACTCTGTCTTCTTCGATCTTTGCCATACAGTCATAGTATGGACAATCCATTCCGGCACACTTGTCAGACTCCCCACAAACTACGTTTGGAGTGACCGTCTTGATCTGCGCATCCCCTTTAGGTTTCCACCTAAGTGACGATTGGCTTTTAATAGGTGAAAAAATTCCAACTAAATCAACACCAAGAACAGCGGCCATATGTGTGGCCCCAGAGTTAGGTCCTATAAAAAGTGTAGCGTGTTTTAGAATATTTAGAAAGTTAACAATGCCACGTCTTTTGCCATTAAAGTAATAGATATTCTGATCATCATAATCTCTAAGCTCTTCCCTAACAGGATTTACGTAGCGTAGATCTGAAGGAATATGAGAAATGATAAAATTAAAACGATTAGGATAAATACCATTTATACGCTTTATGAAAGTAGCAATATTCTTGGCCGGCCATGACAAATTATCATTAGAAACTCCAGGATGAACAAAGACCATTTCTTTTTCTGGATCAAGACCTTCTCCCTTAATTAACTCTTTAAATGAATTAAAATCATTCTCATTAACAGTAAAGTTGAACTCAGGGATGAATTCTCGATGTTCTATATTAGTAAAATTATCAAGATCACGAAGTAGCTCTATATTATAGAAAGTTTCATGCCCTTCCACTTCAGAGCGAATTTGTCGAACTCCACGATTTAAAGTGAAATTGGCCTGCCACTTGGCAAGGTGTCCGCCACGGAAAGGAACTTTCTTTAGCCAGGCCACAAAGTTTGGTGTTTGTGATCCACCTGCATAGAGATAGACATCTGGCTTAAACTCATTAAAAACCTGAAGTGCTTTTTTTACTTTAAATGGGTATGACCTCTTCTTATCAAGAACGTAAACTTTGTCGATATAAGGGTGGTCTTTATAGAGAATGACAGAAGTTGGAGATGTGATTATAGCAACAGTCGCATTCGGATCCATTTCTTTTATGGCCTGGGCCATTGGCATCGTTAAGATATTTTGACCAATGGCATCTGTGCGACTGATTAAATATTTCACAACGCTATACCAACCTCTTTAGCGCGAATTTGTACGTTTTCTTTTAGAGTCGAAATAACCTTATCAATGGCCATCTCACTAGTATCAACAAGAGTAGCATCATCCGCTTTTACAAGTGGAGCAACTTCTCTACCCATGTCTTTATCATCACGCTTTTTCACATCACGCTTTAGTTGTTCAAGATCAATATCGTGCTGACCTTTCTCAATTAATTGGTCAAATCTTCTTTGAGCACGAATATCGATTGAAGCAGTAACAAAGAACTTAATGAATGCATTTGGAAAAACAACTGATCCAATATCACGCCCTTCCATAACACATACTTTTTCATCTGCAATATAGCGTTGAAAATCTAAAAGCATTGTCCTTACAACAGGAATTTGAGAAATGATTGAAGCAAGTTTTGAAACATGGTGCTCTCTAATTTTTTGAGATAAATCAACACCATCCACTTTTACAAGTGCATCAGCTTGTCCGTATTCAAGTTTAATATCTTTTAAGAATGATTCTACCGCACCATGATTATGAAGATCGACTCCCTTCTCATTTGCAGCAAAGGCTAAAGCGCGAAACATAGCTCCAGTGTCGATATATAGAATACCTAACTCCTTGGCCAACAACTTAGCTACTGTTGATTTTCCGCTCCCACTTGGGCCATCAATTGCAATAACTGATGAATATGTCATACAACTTCCTTATTCATGTAATTTATAAGGAACGAATATAGCAATTTTTAATAGCTATTTGAAGTTGAAAAGATGACTCAATGAATTACGAGTTTTTCGCTAAGCGTGATTTAGAAATTTCTTTCTTAGCAATTTTTTCATCAGAACTAGGAACAAGATCCATCCCTAGGTAGTAATCAAGATCGAATTGGTGGTTATTCTTATGAAGAATTGACTCAACGCCAAGTGAACGTGAACGTTTATTTAAAGTCTCAACAGCGGCCAGAAGTTTTTTATAATTCTTCTTCACCTTGTCATAATAAACATTCTTTGTTCCAACTGGACGATTAAAACGCAGACGCTGCCTCACAAAGCCTGGCCCCATATTATAGGCAACCGTCGCATAGCGATAAAGACCAAATCTCTTATAAAGACGACTAAGATAATAGACACCTAATTCCATATTTACGTGAGGAACACGAAGAATCTCAATAATATCTTCTTGATTGAGGGATCTCTTTAAAAGCTTATGCAGAAAAACCCCTGTTTTAGGCATGATCTGCATTAGGCCTTGGGCCTTCACATAACTTTGTGCAGTTGGATTGAAATGACTTTCAGTCCAAGCAATAGAGATAACCCATAATGGATCAAGTTGTCTTTGTTCAGCAAAATGTAGAAGTGAAGAAATATACTTCTCTGCTCTTACGTTTATTGGATGCTCCATATGAGCAATCAAAGTATCCTCAAGCGTCTTTTTATCAATTGATGAAAGAAAGCCTAGATGCAAGCTTTTAAAGAATGGATTCGTTTCTTTAAAGTTATAACTATTATAAGGAGTGAAATTTTGATTTTTTGAATTAATTGATGAAAGGATACCAAGATCGCGGAAGTTTGTGCTTGTCGGTGTCCATAAAAAGTCGAAAGAAAGCACGACTGCAAAGGCACAAAGTCCTAGCGTGAACCATGATTTTGTATTCGTACAAAAAGTACTAAAATGTTCAAGATGCGAGCTATATCGCTCACTCGGTGCTTTCATATGAAGGTCTTTTACCGCTATTGAACCTACTCGTCTAGTTAAAATAAAATTATAATGCGAAGCGCAAGAAATAATTTCAAAAACATTCATTTAATTACAGGATTTTGGGAGGTTATCCTTTAATTTTTAAATATTTCACGCATAATAGATATATAAATTTGAGGAGTAAGAATGACAGATATTGGATTTAACCGATTAAAAGATGAATCATCAACATACCTAAAACAACACAAAGACAATCCAGTTCACTGGTTCCCATGGGGTCCGGAGGCTCTTGCACGTGCAACTGAAGAAAATAAACCGATCTTTCTATCAATTGGATACAGCTCTTGTCACTGGTGTCACGTAATGGCCGAAGAATCATTTTGTGATGAAGAAACAGCAAAGTATCTAAATGAAAACTTTATCAATATCAAAGTTGATAGAGAGGAGCACCCAGATATTGATAATTACTATCAGCAAGCCTGCCAATTATTCACTAATGGTGGTGGCTGGCCTCTTAGTGCCTTCCTACTTCCAAACCTAAGGCCATTTTTTGTTGGAACGTATTTTCCAAAAGAGGCCAAAGCTAAAGCAACTCCATTTATGGAAGTTTTAACTGAACTAGTGAGAGCATATAAAGAAGATAATGCTACCGTTACTGAAAATGCGAACAAAGCATTTGATGCAATTGAGAAAGGCTTTATCTCACCAGAAAATGTTGACTTCCAGGGACACTTTCCACATCCAAACTCAGTTCTTGATGTTCTAGACAAATTCAAAGATCAGGAAAACGGTGGCTTTGGTGAAGCACCTAAGTTTCCACAATTAGCTTTCTATGAGTGGGCCATCGAACAAATGCTTGAAGGTGTTGTAAAAAAAGAACATGGTGAACACATTATTAAGTCAATTGAAAGAATGTTAATGGGTGGTGTTTACGATCAAGTACGTGGTGGACTACACCGTTACAGTACAGATAATAAGTGGACTGTGCCACACTTTGAGAAAATGCTTTATGATCAAGCTGGTCTCCTAAAGCTTCTTGCAAAGACAAGTATGCTCTACCCATCACCTTTAGTATTTGATGGAATTTTTAATACACTTGAATACCTAAAAACAGAAATGCTTAATGAAGAAGAAAACTTTTTCTTCTCTGCTCAAGATGCAGATAGTGAAGGTGTTGAAGGTCTATACTTCACATATACTGAGCAAGAGTTTGAAGATGCTCTAGGGCGCTTTGATACTGAAGATGAGTCATTAACAAAGAATCTAGACAAGCTAAAAGAATGGTTTGGAGTTACACAAAAAGGTAATTTTGATTCTGGGCTTAATGTTCTTACGATTAATCATGATAAGGCGAAAGATATTTTCACAACTGAGTCTTGGGAGCTCATTAGAAATGCTAAAAAAGCACTTCTTAATGAAAGAAAGCTTCGTATTCCACCAATGACTGATAATAAAGGGATAGCAAGTTGGAATTTCCACATGATCACTGCCCTATCAGATGTTATGCAATACACTCAGGTTCCAGCAATTAGAAATGCAGCTAGTATGTTATTTAACCGTGTTGTCGAAGGAACATATAAGAAGTTTCTAGAGACGACTCCAAATGGAATGCGTCTTCGTCACACAACAACTCGTCCAGTTGGTGCATCTCTTCTTGAAGACTATGTTCTTTTTGCAGAAGCACAACTTAGAATATACGAGCTAAGTGGAAACCCTGTCTTTAAAGCAAACCTAAAAGACACGTTAGGCTTTATCTTAAAAGAATTCTTAGTAGACGGCCGTCTTAAAACACGTGCTCTAAGAGATAACGATGCGGAACTTTATCCAAATCAAAACTACACAAGCTTTGACCAGTCATTCAAGTCACCTGTTTCAACTCTTATTAAATTAGTAAGACGTGCAAGTGTTTTATTTGGTGACATTGATATGCTTGAAGAAATCAAGCCTCTAATGGAAAACACGACTCAAGATGTTCTAAAAAATCCTGCGGGATCTGGTGAAGGTCTAAGAGCACTCAGCTATCCAGCAAATGCTTACAAAGTGATCAAGTGCCCAAAAGAATGGCTTCAAAACCAAGAGTTCGCTGGCTTTATTTGCTACTTCCTTCCAAGGTTTGTTTTTGACTTCCAAGAAGACAAGGGACAAAGATGGGAAATCTGTGGTGCAAACGAATGCGAAATGACTGGAGAAGGTTTAGATAATTTCATTGAGACTTTAAAACCAAATCACGTACAAGGCGAAGTTAATGAGTAACACTCAAGGAAAGCCACTTGCCGGAAAAACAATTATAGATTTTTCACATCGACTACCAGGGCCTTTAGCAGGAAAACTTCTTGCGGGCCTTGGTGCAAATGTCATTAAAATTGAAGATTCAAAGTTCAAAGACCCATTCATATATGGACTATTCGCTGAAATGGATAACTCATTTCCAAAATGGTACGAAGAATTAAATGAGTGTAAAACAGTTAAACGCTTCGATTTTAAAAGTGAAGAAGATATTAAAGAGATTCAAAAGTTAGTATTTGAAGCAGATGGAATTATTATGGGAATTCCTGGCAAGATTCAAGATAAGCTTGGAATTTCGATTAAAACAATCGAAAATACTGTTAAGAACTCTTATGGAATTGTTATCCCAAAGGCATCAAAAGAGCATATGAATCATATGCACGATTTAAATGCTCTAGCAATGACGGGACTTCTAAGTCTCCACCTAAGAAATATCAATTCAATTGAAGATGTGGCCCCTCCATTCTTGCCACTAGCAGGTATTAACTTTGGCCAGAAAATGGCCTTTGATCTACTTGGAGCAATGTTTAAGGCACAAGAGACTAAAGATGTTCAAATCATTGAGTCTTATCTATATGAATCAACTCAAGAAGTTTTTGATGCTTTCTGGCCAAAATCAATTCGAGAAACTGATCATAAGTTCTTACACAACGGACTTTACCCTTGTTACAATATCTATCAAACAAGTGACCGTGAATTTGTCGTCATTGCATGTGTTGAAGAAAAATTTTGGCAATCTTTTAAAGAAGCATTTAAGTTTGATTCAACAGATGATGAAAGATTTGAAACAAGTGGAGAAATCCATAAGAGACTAAAAGATCTCTTCTATTCAATGACTGCCCAGGATGTTCGCAACACCCTAGGCGATCTTGATATTTGTATTAACGTAATAAAATAATACTGATACCGATTAAAGCAATAAGAATAACGCTGGTACCGAAAAAACGATAAAATGAAGTACCAGCACTTTTTGTAAGTCCAATAAAGTGAGATACTCTTGAGATAATAAGTGCTGAAAGAAGTACATGAATTCCTGTCATAGAGATCATCTGTTTTTCGATAGCAAAATAAGTTAATAAAAGAATAAAAGGAATATACTCCGAGAAGTTTCCATGAATTCTGATGGCCTTGTTCATATCAGACACCTTTCCATGTCCTAGACCTACACGATGTTTCCAGCGATTACGTATTACATTTAGTGTAACACCGACATAAAGCAATCCTAGAACACCACAATAGCGAAAAAAGATTTCCATTTCCATATCAACTCCTTATCTTTGGCAGAATTAGTCTAAATTATGACTCAGAAAGCAGTTGATCGGCAAGCTCCTCTTCTCTTAATGCCTCATAAAATCTCTTTGTAATATCTGTAACAAAAGCCTTCTCATAAACTGTTTCAAGCACATAGGCCTTAACCGTGGCCTTCACTCCAATACCGTGCTCAAATTTTTCCGTCGACACTATAACTTTTAAAGGCTTCTTTAAATAAGCGTAACGAGAAGTTGATGTAACTTCTTCCAGTAGTGATATCATACGTGAAATATCGCAATTATTTTTAAAATAAAAATAGCTACAAACCAGCATATCTCGTTGTCCCGAATTAGCTGAAGCGACATTTTCACTAAGAAATAAATTATTGGGAATTGTTACTGTCGAATCATCAAGAGTTTGAATACGTACAGAACGTAGTCCGATTTGGATGATATCACCATAGTTATCGCGAAATTGGATTCGATCCCCTACCTGAAATGGCTTATCAAAAATTAAAATAATACCGGCAATAATAGAAGAAATAAGGTCTTTGAGTGAAAAGCCAATAGCCACTGCACCTGACCCAATAAATGCATAAATCATTTCTTGGCTTGGGTTTAGGGTTACGTAAAGTAACCAAAAAGTACCAAAGATATAAATCATGTGAGTGATGATTGTATTTAATTGAAGTATTGATAAGCGATAAAACGGAATCTTAATTGCTAAATACTGTAGGGACCAAGAGACGATTCTTACAATAATGAAAAGAGTTAGAAAACCCATGACAAGACTTAGAATCATTTCAGGATTAACAGAATCAAAAATACTGGCCATTTTTTGCGTTTTAGCAATTGTATCAGTTACTGTTTCATTCATAGATAAAATTCCTCTTTCGTAAGATTGTTTTGATGTCCACTAACCAATCTTTTCTAATGTGAAAGTAATCCCCATCCTTACTTAGGATTCCCTTCCCAAAGCCTGTTTTGAGAGCATAGGTAACAACTTTTTCACTAAGGTCTGTTGTCGCCACAATCTCAGAAAAGCTAAGGTGCTCATGAGATAGGATGCTTGAAAAAACAAATAGTGATTCATCAGTCAAGATTTCAACTTCATGAATTGGACGACGTTGTGGGAGGTGCAGCTCAATTGTTTTGTCATTTACGTGAGAAATAGACTTAAGCCACGTGTTAACTGCTGCCTGAGGATTTCCACCAGTTTGTTTTGCTAAGATTCTAAAGTAAATATCCTGAGCATTTTCAATTGATCTTTCTGCTCCAAAGTGCGACATAATTTCAAAAAGCTCTTCGTTGAATCGGATCTCAAGACCTGTTGGTTCATGTCTTTTTAAAATCAATTGCATAAGCTCTTCTTTACTCCATGGCCTTATATGGATGGTATCTGAAGACAATTCATACTTATTATAAATATGCTTAATTAAATTTAGTGAATTACTATTCCACACAGTAAACCAAAAGACATTTTTAGAAGAACTATTAATGACTTTAAAAAAGGCGTCAAATGCCTTAAAACCATTAAATTTCGATAAAAAGAGATTATGTGCATTTTTAATGATAACGAACTTTTTTTCTTCTTCATCACCATTACCAACAAAGTTTTCAAGTCTTTTTAAAAGAACAGATTCTTCAACAATTTTTTCATTAATATCCAATTTGAAAGATGTTACTGAAGAATATCGTTTTAAGATTTTATCCAAGACATGATTCTTTCCACTTCCCGACTCTCCAGAAAATGCCAAATGATATGAACTACTTGTTCCATTAAGCCAACTATCAATACGCTCATAGGCTATCACAGCAGGATCTGGCTTTCTGACAATTTCAGTATCACTTTCTCTTTTAAATATATCAAGATAGGTGCTAGGTACTTCATACTCTGTGAAGACCTCATCTCTTAGACTTTCTAGATGCTGTTCTAAAATGCCTGAAAGTAAGTTCTTTGACCACTCCTTGTCGTTATTTGCCAAGAAGAACATTAAGTAAAATGAATATAGAAGTGTGTAGATGTATAAGAAAACTGGCAAGATATATCTAATGACAAGATTAGAAATATGCTTTTGAGTGAGTAACATTGAAGGCGGTACAATTTTAGGTAGAATCAATTGCGCATAGTTCTCATAGCGAAGTAGGATCGCTGTATAAATAACAAAGAATAGAATCGTGATAATATTGTGACCAAGAAAGCCGGAAAATAAATTATATAAGAGAATATAGAAGAAAGTTGTTATTGTAATAATATAGCGAAGTTTCTTGCTGTCCTTAACAAAATCCTTATTTACTCTCTTAAAATAAACTTGAAAATTAAAACGCAAGAAACTGTGAAAGTAACCGATATTAATATAGAGTACGTAGAGAACAAGTATATTTCTGAAGACGTGTAAAAAAAGTTGAAAGTCCTCTCGTTGAAACTTCAAAAGATAAAGATTAAAAACATCAAGAGCGCTAAAGGCGAATAGATAGTAAAGATTGAAGTCAAAGAAACGAAAGACAAACTTTCTGGCCTGTATCTGATTCTCACTTCTCTTTAACAGATATGTTCTTGCTAAAAAGAACATAACTCGAGCGATTATTATTATCGCTAGAAAGATAAAAAAAGAGCGCATTGGCCACGCTAATATGAACTCATCAATATGAGCAATAAGCTTAGAAAACTCTTGATTTAGAAAATGGAAGAAATCGGCCACGGCCTTTTGGATTTTTATTATACTAAACTTCATATATCTATTATAAAGATAACGTAACTATTTCCCATAATTATTGTTGTCACAATAGTAAAAAAAACTAAATTCTAAAGTTTAATACTCAATTAATAAGCTTATATTTCTTTATTGTGACAAAATTTCATTTATTTGGTATAAATTCCCTCTATGATTGTAAAAAGAATCCATTTGAAAGATACATATAAAATTCGACGCTCAGTTCTAGGTATAAATGGCAATGAATCTAGTTATAAATTTGTTGCTGATGACGAGTCCGATACTTTTCACTTAGGTGCTTTCGTCGAAAATAATCTCGTATCTGTGGCATCTTTTTATTTTAATCCAAACCCAAAGTTTAATATTGATAATCAATATCAATTACAAGGTATGGCAACACTTGAAAGTTATCGAAAACAAGGATTTTCAAGAGAGCTACTTAATGTCGCCTTCCCAATTATTAAGCAAAACTTTTGTAACCTTATTTGGTGCAATGCTCGTATCGAAGCAAGAGCTTTCTACGAAAAGCTAGGTTTTGAAAGCTTTGAAGACGAATTTGAAATTGAGGGAATCGGACGACATATCCTAATGTATCGTGAGATTAATTAATTTTTACAATAAGAATCAATACGCGACTTAAGCATAAGTTCAGACTGAATCTTGAAGCATTCCCTTTGGCCTTTAGTCTTTTGTATAAACATACATTTCATATCTTTACGACGCTCACAATTTTGCATGGAAAGATCATTCACACAGGCGTAGTGCCTACGATCCTTACCACAAAGATAGATAAGATTTGAACCTTTAAAAAGTCCATCACCAATACTGGACTCCGTATTGTATTTACGAAAGTCTTCTGCTTCTTTTCGCTCTTTTAGCTGCTTTTTTTGAAATTCTTCAATTGGAGTCATACCATCGTCGGCAATAGTGTCTCCAATTGGCGCTACTACGATTAACACTGAGCTAAATATAATCATTAGAAGTCTAGTAGAAATGAACATATGAAATTACTTTTCCTAAACAATTAGTAAATTATTTATTATAATATGATGATAACATACTTATACTAAACTGCAGCGCAGCAAATTACGGTGATTAATTAATGGAAACGAATACAATTTTAACAAAGCTTACTGATATCCTTGAAAATGCATTCTCGACTGCTTACCCAGATGCACAGTTTGAAAGAGCAGATATTTATGCCTCAATTGGACAGGCGCCAAATATTGAGATGGCCCACTACGCTTTTCCAGTATTTCGTTTCGCCAAAGCTCTTAAGCAAGGGCCACCACAAATCGCTGCTGCAATCTTAGAACAAATTGATCTTGAAGCAAACGCTTCGATTATAAAAGACCTTAAAGCACAAGGCCCATACCTAAACTTTACACTTACAGCTGATGCATACTTTGCAAATCTAGTCAGTGAAATTCGCTCAGGTGAGTTCTTCAAAAAAGAGCTAACTAAAGGCGAAGGTAAAACAATGATTGAGTACTCGCAGCCAAATACTCACAAAGAGCTTCACGTTGGTCATATGAGAAATCTATGTCTTGGAAATGCTCTTGTTAGAATTAAACAGTATTGTAGCGTTGATGTTCATCCAGTGACTTATCCTGGAGACTCTGGAACTCACGTTGCAAAATGTCTATGGTACTTAAAATATCATAATCAAGACACAATTCCTGAAACGAATAAGGGAGAATGGCTTGGCCGTATTTACACTCTAGCAAATACAAAGCTAGAAGACGAGCTTGGCTCAGATAAAGAAGACGATAACCGCGCAAAGCTTACAGAAATCCTAAAACAACTTCATGCTGAAGAAGGTGAATTCTTCGATCTTTGGAAAGAGACTCGTCAGTGGTCGATTGATCTAATGAAGAAGACATATGCTTGGGCAGATGTTGAGTTTGATCGCTGGTTCTTTGAATCTGAAATGGACGCTCCATCACTAAAGATCTGTAACGAATACTATGAGAAAGGTCTATTCGTAAAAGATGATGGTGCTATTGGAATGGATCTGAGTGAAGATAAGCTAGGTTTTTGTATTCTAATCAAGTCTGATGGAACAGGACTTTATTCAACAAAAGACGTGGCCCTTGCAATTAAGAAATTTGAAGAATACGGTGTAAAAAATAATATCTACATCGTTGACTCTCGCCAAGCCTTTCACTTCAAACAAGTATTTAAAGTTCTTGAGCATATAGGATTTGAACAGGCAAAAGACTGCTATCACCTTCCATATGAAATGGTGGAGCTAACAGATGGTGCCATGAGTTCTCGTAAAGGAAATATTGTTGCCCTTACTGATCTAATAAACAATATGGAAGCTAAGATCAAAGAAGATTACTTAAATAAGTATGCTGGAGAATGGAGCCAATCAGAGATTGATGAAACAGCGACTAAGATTGCAAACGGTGCGATCAAGTACGGAATGATCAAAATTGATAACAATCGTAAAATCGTTTTTGATATGAATGAGTGGTTAAAGCTTGATGGTGATACTGGCCCATATCTTCAATACGTTTATGCTCGAATTAACTCACTTCTATCAAAGCAAGGATTCGAAAAGGCACAAGCGCTTGAACTTTCAAATGCATCTTCAATTGTTGAAACGAAGGAATTTGAACTTTTACAAAAACTTTCACTATTTAATGATGTTGCTACAAAAGCACATGAGCAGAATAAGACAAGTTTACTTACGACTTACCTATTTGAGCTTGGAAAGTTATTTAATAGCTTCTACGCAGCTTGCCCAATTGCTTCGAGCGAAGAGTCTCTTAAAAAAGCAAGACTTGAGCTGGCGTATGCAACAAGTGAAATTATTAAAACGGGCCTTGGTATCCTAGGAATCCAAGTACCAGAGAGAATGTAATCTTATTACTTCGTAAAAACTAGTAACTGATTATTAGCTGGCATTGCAATATCTTCTTTTAGGAAGACACCTTTCTTTAAGAAGTTATTGCAAACATCTTCAAAATTTCTAATTCCACTCTGAGAATCTCTCTCTTTTAAGTAAGTATCAAATTGTTCATTTGAAGGACTAGTGAAATTTCCATGGTACTTAAATGGGCCGTAAATAAACAAAGTACTATTCTCATCCATTGCTTGGGCCAAATCCTTAATAAAGGTCTTTGCGGCCTTCCAAGGCATAATATGTAAAGTATTTGCTGTGTAATAGAATTTCTTACCTGCTTCAAGTTTATTAAAACCGGCTTCATAAGTCAGAGGACCTTTGAGATTCTTTAAGTTCTTACTGTAATGCTCTAGGCACTTTTTAAGGACATTCTGGTTTTCTCTAATTTCTGATGTAATAAAATCAATTTGAGAAAAGCTCTTTGCAAAGTGAGCGCTATGCTGACAAGTCAGAGAGCCAATTTCTAGGAATTCTCCACTTTCACAACTCTCTAGATAAGGTTTAATCACCTCTAGAATAGGGCCTTTATTTCTTTCACATGCTTCAGAATTTGGTAAATCGTTCATGTTAAACATGATACAATACTTTCAGTGAAAAAAAGAATTAAAATTCGTCTATCGGCCAATGATATCATCTTCGAGGATGGTAATTATATTGCCTTATTTAAAAAGGCCGGCTGGCCTGTGCATAAAACTCTCGATCGTTTTAGAGACAATTGTACAGATGCATTAGCAAGTTTTTTGAAGAATCGAGCAGATGGAAAAGACCAGTATCTCGTTTTGGCCCACAGACTTGATGTGGAAACGTCGGGAATTCTTTTATTTGCAAAGAATAAAGAAGCGAATAAGTATCTACAAGAACTCTTTAGTTCACACGATCCAAATAAGATAACGAAGAGCTACCTAGCAATATGTAGCGGAGAACTTTCTGAGCAAGAAGGAAGAATTGAGAACTTCTTAAAAGCTAATCGTGTCGGACATATTGAAAAGATGGCCGTGGTAAATTCAGGTGGAAAGAAGGCCATTACTGACTACAAGGTAATCGATACAAATAAGCAGTATTCACTTTTAGAATTTACTATTCTAACAGGTCGAAAGCACCAAATTCGCGCTCATGCAAAACATATGGGCCATCCGATTTATGGTGATCCAATTTATTCAAATTCAAAAGACCAAAGTGGACAAAGACTATGTGCCTATAAGCTTCGATTTTTTGATAAATTTTCAAATGAAGAAATTAACTTAAAAGTAGAAGCTCCATTTTCACTTGAGAATTTTAAAGAGCTTTCTAGTAATGGAGACAACCAGTATATCATCTTCAATAAGCCCTACGATGTTCTTTGCCAATTTGGAAAAGATCATCGAGATCAGTTAAGCCTTATCGATTATAAACTACCTAAGGAAGTCTATCCTATCGGACGACTTGATAAAGATAGTGAAGGTCTACTTATTCTAACAAATGATGGAAAGTATAAGAACCAAATGGCAAATGCTGATAGCAAGGTTGAAAAAACCTATATTGTTCAAGTCGATGGCGATATTACGACAGAGGCAATTGAAAAGCTTAAACGTGGTGTTGTTATTAAAGGAAATTACAAGACAAAGCCTGCCAAAGTAAAAAAACTTGCGGATTTTAAAATTGAAGAGCGAGTACCTCCAGTGCGAGTAAGAAAGTCGATTCCAACATCTTGGATTGAAGTACGCATCTCAGAGGGACGTAACCGACAAATTCGCAGAATGTGTGCGGCCGTAGACTTTCCTACGCTTAGACTTATTCGAGTTGCTATTGGTGACGTAAAGCTTGGAAAACTTAAGGTTGGGGAATTCTCTTATTTCGATCCATCAAAGCAAAAATAACACCTAAAATTGCACCACTTATCAGTCCACCACCATGGGCCCAGTTGGCCATCTTAAAATTAAAGACATCAAAGAAGCCTAAGAAAAGCCACCCTACCATAAGTACAATATCTGAAGTTGGAAGCTTAAACTTGAAATTTGGATTCAGTCTTGAGTAAGGCCATAAAAATCCCAATAGGCCGTAAACTACACCAGAGAGCCCGCCGAACATCCCCGGCGACATTATTGCTTGTAAAATATTTGAAGTAATTGCAGTAAATAGTAATAGTAAGACAAGAAAGACACTTCCCTTAGTTACTTCGATAAGCTTACCAAGCTCTTTCCACCAAAGCATATTAAAGAAGATGTGGATATAGCCAAAATGAATAAAGGCCGGAGAAAGTAGACGCCAATATTCTCCACGATTGATATCTGCAAAAGCATCAACCTTTGAAGTTGAAAAGAGAAAGAGATAGTAAAGGTTTTCATTTTTAAAGATCCAACCAAAAATAAAAACAATTACACATAAGGCCAATATAATAATTGTCGCAGGCCCCATACTTAAAGACTGAACGTACTGCCAATTCTCGTCGACTTTAGACGGCTTTGCCCCACCAATGTAGACACGATAAACGTCACGGGCCTGTTGCAATTGATTAATATCCACAACAAATAAGTGATAGAAATCGTTCTCGTATTCTTTTGTGATATGAATCCCCTCACGCAGAAGTTGTGCTTCAATCAGAGATGTGATCGACTCATCACGTAAAGAGCCAATATATTTAAGTCGTTTTAAGTTAATTTCAGTATCATGTTCACTCATGAAATCATTTTCCTACAAAGCTTGATAAAAGTCGATCTTACATAAATATTATGGATTAGAGGTGTGATTCCACCTATATATTTGATAAGATGGACTTAAATAAGTTGTTTTTTGACTTATTTTACGTTATTTAAATGGCATAACGTAAATTATTAATAAAAGGCGATA
This sequence comes from Halobacteriovorax sp. DA5, assembly GCF_002903145.1. Taxonomy (NCBI): domain Bacteria; kingdom Pseudomonadati; phylum Bdellovibrionota; class Bacteriovoracia; order Bacteriovoracales; family Halobacteriovoraceae; genus Halobacteriovorax; species Halobacteriovorax sp. DA5. Next base: position 20,278 of record NZ_PPDJ01000011.1, read on the forward strand.
CCTAAGGTATTTAACTCGTCACAATATAGGTGTGAAACGCATGTTTAAGGTTAGTAAAAAAACAGAATATGCCCTAAAAGCTCTAAAGCATATGCAAGAGCACGGACACACTTGTGCTGAAAACTTAACTTCGGCCAGAGAAATATGTGACATCTACAAAATGCCTTTTGACCCCGTATCAAAAGTTATGCAAAAGCTAAATGGATACGGCGTCCTCTCATCAATTAAGGGAATTAAAGGTGGCTACTTCCTAAGCCGTCCCCTGTCTGAAATTAATCTTTTTGAAGTCAGTAATTCAATCGAAGGAAAGATTTCAAATTCAGACTGTGATGCCCTTAAAGGTAAATGTACTAAATACTTAAATTGCGAATTAATTTCACCAATAGAAAAGCTTAACTCTCACGTTAATCACCAGCTGATTAACTTGTCGCTTGAAGAGTTATTAATGAATAAGGCAGGATTCACACATGAGTGATACACAATTAACAAAGTCAGAATATAAGTACGGCTTCTTTACAGACATTGAAACTCAAGAGTTTCCTAAAGGTTTAAATGAAGACATCGTAAGAATGATTTCAGCAAAAAAGAATGAGCCTGAATGGTTACTTGAATATCGTCTAAAGGCGTTCCGTCTTTGGAAGCAAATGCCAATGCCAAATTGGGCAAAACTTGAGATTCCAGAAATTGATTTTGAAGATCTGTATTACTATGCAGCACCAAAATCAACAGAAAGTGCGCCAAAGAGTCTTGATGATTTAGACCCAGAACTTTTAGCGACTTTTGAGAAGTTAGGAATTCCATTATCTGAACAGAAAAGAATTTCAGGTGTTGCAGTTGATGCAGTATTTGACTCAGTTTCAGTTGGGACAACATATAAAGAAGAGCTTGAAGCAGTTGGTGTTATTTTCTGCTCTATTTCGGAAGCAGTACAAGAGCATCCTGAGCTAGTAAAAAAATATCTTGGTACAGTTGTGCCACCAGCAGATAACTTCTATGCAGCACTAAACGCAGCAGTATTCTCGGATGGATCATTTGTTTACATCCCAGAGGGTGTAACTTGCCCGATGGATCTTTCAACTTACTTTAGAATCAATGCAAAAGAGACAGGACAGTTTGAGAGAACACTTGTTGTTGCAGATAAGGGAAGCTACGTAAATTACCTTGAAGGTTGTACAGCTCCACAAAGAGATGAAAACCAACTTCACGCGGCCATCGTTGAACTTATTGCTCTTGATGATGCAGAAATTAAGTACTCAACTGTTCAAAACTGGTATGCCGGTGATGAAAAAGGAAAAGGTGGTATTTATAACTTCGTAACAAAGCGTGGGAACTGCCTTGGAAAGAATTCAAAAATTTCTTGGACTCAAGTTGAAGCAGGTTCTGCAATCACTTGGAAGTACCCGTCATGTAACTTAATTGGTGAAAACTCTCAAGGAGCTTTCTACTCTGTTGCACTAACAAATAATAAAATGCAGGCCGATACTGGAACAAAAATGGTTCACATCGGTAAGAACACAAAGTCGACAATTATTTCAAAAGGTATCTCAGCAGAGGAATCTGAAAATAACTATCGAGGCCTTGTAAAAGTTATGCCTTCGGCAATTGGCGCAAAGAACTATTCTCAATGTGACTCAATGCTTGTTGGTTCAAAGTGTTCAGCAAACACATTCCCATATATTGACGTGAAAAATAATACGGCAACTGTAGAGCACGAGGCCTCAACTTCAAAGATTTCTGAAGATCAGCTTTTCTACCTACAGCAACGTGGGATGGATATGGAAAAATGTATCTCAATGATCGTAAATGGTTTCTGTAGTGAAGTATTTAAAGAACTTCCACTAGAGTTCTCTGTTGAAGCCGTTAAGTTAATTGAGATGAAATTAGAAAATTCAATTGGATAAAATTTAGATTTATATAAAGGGAAAAAAATGAGCTTACTTACAGTTAAAGATGTTCACGCAAGAGTAGAAGAAAAAGAAATTCTTAAAGGGATTTCTATTGAAGTTAAACCAGGTGAAGTTCACGCAATTATGGGACCAAACGGTTCAGGAAAGAGTACTCTTTCTAAAGTTATCGCTGGTCACCCTTCATTTGAAGTAACAAGTGGATCTATTGATTACAATATCAATGGAAAGCAAACAGACCTACTAGAACTTGAGCCAGATGAAAGAGCAAAGAATGGAATCTTTCTAGGCTTCCAATACCCTATTGAAGTTCCAGGTGTATCAAATATTGACTTCCTTCTTGAGTCATTTAATGAAGTATCTAAATCTCAAGGTGCTGCAGAAATGAAAAAAGAAGAATTCAGAGAATTCCTAAGACCAAAATTAGAACTACTAGAGATGAGAGAAGAATTCTTAGACCGTCCAGTTAACACAGGTTTTTCTGGTGGTGAAAAGAAGAAAAATGAAATCCTTCAAATGGCCGTTCTAAACCCAAAGATTGCACTACTTGATGAAACAGACTCAGGTCTTGATATCGACGCTCTTAAGATCGTTGCAAAAGGTGTTAATGCGATCAAGTCTAAGTACAATGGTATCGTTCTAGTAACACACTACCAAAGACTTCTAGACTATATCGTTCCTGATTATGTTCACGTACTAAGTGGCGGTAAAATTATTAAGTCAGGTGGAAAAGAGCTAGCTCTTGAGCTTGAAGAGAAAGGTTACGACTGGTTAACAAAATAAGGACTAGGATTAATAATGAATATCCAAGAATTAACAGACCAATACTTAAATGATCTAGCAACTTATGCTAAATCAGATTCAAATAAGGAAGCCTTGAATAATTTTAAGGCCCGTGGACTTCCACACACAAAGATGGAAGACTGGATTTATACGAAACTTACAGATGTATTACCTGAAAAGTTTACGGTTACAACTGAGAAAGCGATGCTTAAAAATGTTAAGGTTGCAGGAAAGTATCAAGTTGTTCTTTTAAATGGTCAGTACTCTAAAGCAGACTCATTCTTTCCAGAAGAAATCACCGTTGAGCACAAGGCACTCGTAGCAAATGAGGCCAATTGTGACCAAACAGATATCTTTGCCATGCTTAATGCTTCTGCTGTCGAAAATATTATTGAAATCAATGTACCAAAAAATGTAAGTGTTGATGATATTATCTCAATTGTTCATATTTCAGACTTTGATGGAGAATTTGCTCTTCCTCGTATTCACGTTAACGTTGAGCAATTTTCAAAGGTTAGTTTTGTAGAGATTTTCACGGGAAGTGACAAGGCATATAATATAAACGCTGTCTCAAATTTCAAAATTGCAGATGGAGCAAATGTAAGCCACGTAAAAGTACAAACAGATGGTGCAAATGCATTTCACGTAAGTAGTGTTAATGCTGACATTGCAAAAGATGCTCACTTCAAATCATTTACTTTTACAACTGGTGCAAAGAAATCACGTAACGAAATGAGAGTGCGTCTTAATGGGACAGGTGCAACTGCAAGTGTTGATGGACTATACGCTCTTAGAGGTGATCAACATACAGACAACTTCTCACTAATTTCGCATATCAAAGAAAGAACAGATAGTTCTCAGCTTTTCAAAGGAGTTCTTGATAACAAGGCCCGTGGAGTTTTCACTGGGAAAGTTCTTGTTTGTCGAGACGCTCAACTTGTAAATTCTGAGCAATTAAATAAGAACCTACTTTTATCTAAGGGTGCTCACGTTGATACTCGTCCACAACTAGAAGTTTATGCTGACGATGTTAAGTGTGCCCACGGTGCAACAGTAGGACAAATGAGTGATGAAGAAGCTTTCTATCTACAGTCTCGTGGTTTATCAAAAGAGCGCGTGCAAAAACTACTTATCCACGCATTCTGTTCAGATGCAATTACAAAAATTGAAGATGAGAAAATTGAAAACTTCTTAAGTGAAATTCTATTTGAATCATTTGAAAAAAACACATTTGATGAAATGGAAAAGGAATCTTAATGGCCTTCGAAATTAATGCTATTAGAGCACAATTTCCACAACTAGAAAGAAAAGTACATGATAAGCCACTTATCTACTTAGATAATGCTGCATCTACTCTTAAACATATTAATGTAATCAATACTGTTAATGAGCATTACTCACATAATGTTGCCAATATTCACAGAGGAGTTCACTACCTAAGTGAGTTTGGAACTATTAAGTATGAAGAAACACGTGATGCGATTCAATCACTGATCAATGCTAATTCAAGAGTTGAAATTATTTTTACTAAAGGAACAACTGATAGCTTAAACTTAGTTGCGAACTCTTTTATTCCTTACTACTTGAAAAAAGATGATGTCATTCTAATCTCAACTATGGAGCACCATTCAAATATTGTACCTTGGCAGATCCAAGCAGAAAAGATTGGGGCTAAAGTTAGAGAGATTCCAATTACTGATGAAGGAGACATCAACGAAGAAGCTTATGTGAAGCTTCTTTCTGAAGGTAATGTAAAACTAGTTTCAATGGCCCATATTTCAAATAGCCTTGGAACAGTTAACAATATCAAAAAATACATTAAGCTTGCACATGATAATGGTGCCTACTTTTGCGTTGATGCTGCACAGTCGATTGCGCATGAAAAGATTGACGTTCAAGACTTAAATTGCGACTTCCTCGCCTTCTCATCTCACAAGATGTTTGGACCAACTGGAATTGGCGCACTATATGGTAAAGAGAAACTTCTTGAATCTATGCCACCTTACCAAGGTGGTGGTGATATGATCGATGTTGTGACAATTGAGAAAACAACTTATAACGATCTTCCACATAAATTTGAAGCTGGTACACCTCATATTGCTGGTGGTATCGGGCTTAAACCAGCAGTTGATTTCATCGTTAATTGTGACCTCGATGTTATTAAGAGTTATGAAAAAGAGCTTCTTGATTATGCAACAAAACAAATTCTTGAGGTTGAAAAGGTTCGCTTAATTGGGACAGCAAAAGAGAAGGCCTCTGTTCTATCATTTGTCGTTGAAGGCGCTCACCCACACGATCTAGGAACACTTTTAGATCGCCAAGGTGTTGCAATTAGAACTGGTCACCACTGTACGCAACCATTAATGAAAAGGTTCGGAATCGGTGCTACTGCAAGGGCCTCGTTCTCGTTGTATAATACAAAAGAAGAAATTGATAATTTTATAAAAGCACTACATAAGGCCATCAACTTCCTATAAGAAGTTAAGGTAACAAAGGTAAAGTATATGAGTGAAGTAACAATCGACATTCAACCAACACCAAACCCAAATGCACTTAAGTTCATTTTAAATCAAAATGTAAAAGCATCTGGTTCTTCAACTTTTAGAACACCAATGGAGTGTGGAGAGGTTAACCTAGGAGTTAATCTTTTTACAATTCGTGGAATTGACCAATTACACTTTTTTGAAAATGTTATCACAGTGACAAAATTCAATTATGAAGATTGGGATGATATTGAGCCAAAGATCCTTGAAACAATCAAGCACGATCTACCAAATCACAATCCAGAATACGAAGAATTTGATCCAGAAAAAGAGCGTCGTGAAAACCTACCTCAAGAGCTAAAAGATATTGAGGCCGTACTTGATCGTACAGTTAGACAATACCTACAAGCTGACGGTGGAGATATTCAGACTGTTTCTTATGAAGACAATATTCTACTTGTTCGTTATCAAGGTGCATGTGGGACTTGCCCATCATCGACAACTGGAACTCTTGAGGCAATTAAGTCAACTCTAAGAGCAGAGTATAATCCAGCGATTGATGTTTACATTGCCCCTGATTGGTAACGCCCGCGTCATTGACTGGCATAGGCCAGTCAATGGGACGCTGCGCGCGCGCCCCTAATCTTTAGCTTGCCAATAAATACGAGAGCGAGGGTTCAGTCTGCTTCGGCTCCTGCCTCCCGCAGACATACAGGTCATCGTGACCATAACGCCCGAGCGGTTCGTCACAGGCGCCAATGGCACAAACTATTTCAAAAATCACCTACCCAACAATCGAATAGATAATCATAAAGTGCAACGTCGCGGCCACACAAACGAATAGATGAAATAATTCATGATAACCAAACCACTTGGCATACCTACCAGGCTTCTTTAATCCGTAAAAAATAGCACCTATTGTATAGAGAACTCCACCAGAAATTAAGAGCGAGATATTTGTCATCCCTAATTTTGGGATAAGCTCAGATAAATATGGAAGAACCATGTAGCCAGGTATCAGATAAATAATTGCACTTACCTTCTCAGGTAAATTTGGAAAGAAGATTGATTTTAAGATACCAATTGCAGCAACAGTCCAAATACTAATAAGCAAAGTCGAACCGGACTCTCCATTTAAAACAAGAAGAGTTATAGGCGTACAAGTTCCTGCAATCATCACGTAAATAGCACTATGATCTAGCCTGCCAAGAAGGTCTCGTGCTTTAGGCTCCCAATGAATTCGGTGATAGAAGGCACTCACTCCAAGCATCATTAGAAGGCCTAGAGAATAGATGATAGTCGAAATATACTGAGTGGTATTTACACTTTTAGCTATGAGAAGTGAACAGGCTCCAAGGGAGATAAAGAACATGGCCTGATGAGACCAACCTCTGAGAATGGGCTTTTGCTTGGCTTTTTGCATATAAGGAGCATACCCTCGATAAGCGTTCAACTAAAGCCAAGGCCCAAGATTTTACATTTATATTACATTGTTACAACAGCTGTTGTAGAGCATGTTCTATAAATCAGAAAATTTCATTTTGATTAATTCTTTTTTTACAACACCAAGAAGCTCGCGACACTCGCCTTCTTCAAGGCCATATAATTTATGAGAAGTTTGTAGCTCTTTTGGTTCTTTGAAATCATTTTTAAAACTTTGCAATCTGTTATTAAGATTATTTCTAAGCGTTCTCATTTGCTTTGGCGTGTATTCTTTAATTTCTTCTAATAATTCTTGTAGTCTTTTAGACATTTTCTACCTCTTACTAATCTTGCAATGCATCCGAATTAGGATTCAGGCACCTTACATAAATTCCTAAACTGTGTAAAATTAAAATAAATTGTATTGATCAAATCAATTAAAACTATGACCATTAAGTATTTTCTTATAGACACCAATAGTTTGATGTGCCAAACTTATATTTAACAACTCTAACAAAGGGGTAATTTATGATGATTAACAACTGCTACCGTCTACTTTGTGAAATCACGAAACTAGAGAAAAAACTTGAAGAGATTCAAGCTGTGGCCCAGTCCCATGGAGTTGAAATTGATGCCAATGAGATCTTAGAAGACCTCATTAAGGCACAGGCCAGCTAAAAGCTAGGCCCAGTCCTTTGGATAGTAATACTCCATCATCTTCTTATGCTCTGGCTTTGTTGGCTCGTAACGATAAGTAAACTTCACTCTCTTTGGTAGTGAAATTAAAATTGAATCTGTACGGCCATTAGATTTAAGACCAAAGTGAGTTCCTCTATCATGAAGAAGATTAAACTCAACGTAGCGGCCACGACGATGTAATTGGAAATCCACATCTTCATCATCGAAGGCTTCATTCATTCTCTTCTCAACAAGTGGGAAGTAAGACTTGATAAAGTTTGAAGAAATCTCTTTAAACATGGCCAGGTCTTTAACAGGGTCACCTGAAAAGAAATGGTCGTAGAAGAATCCACCGACTCCACGCATTTCGTCTTCTCTGTGCTTATTTACAAAATACTTATCACAACGATTCTTCCAATCATCCCAGTATCCATATGGTTCACAGGCGTCCTTCCAAACCTTGTGAAAGTACTCAAAGTCTTCTTCGTGTGGAAAGTAAGGAGTTAGGTCTGCTCCACCACCAAACCAAATTTTTGAACCGGCCTGAATCATACGAAAATTTGCATGAGTTGTTGGAACTTTTGGATTTGTCGGGTGAATGATGAGAGAAATTCCCGTTGCCCACATTTGATTATTATCACCACCAATATTAGCAGCAAATTTAGGATCAACTTCACCAGAAACAAGAGATGTATTTACACCAGCGTTCTCAAAGATCTCTCCTTCAAAAGCGCGAGTGATTCCACCACCGCCAGGATTTCCAGCGTAGTCTTTTCTCTCCCAAATATCTTCATTTAAGTTAATTTTTCTATCGATTCTCTTAAGTTCGTCACTAATCTGATTCTGTAAAGTTTTAACATGTTCGGCAAATTCTGATTTGATATTTTCAATATCGTAAGACATGGCTAAAATCCTAGTTAGTTATTTTTTAAAAACCCAATATATCAGAAAAGAACTGATATGATAATTATCAGGAGTAGAATTAATGCTTTATTATCACAATCCAAGATGCTCTAAGAGTCGCCAAGGTCTAGAATATTTAGAACATAAAGGCATCCAAGAAGGTGTTGGCTTTAGGGTTAAAGAATATCTGAAAGATGGGGTTGAGGAAAAAGAGTTTATCGACTTAGTGAAATACACAGGTCTAGCTCCACTAGAAGGTCTAATTCGTACAAAAGAAGCGCTATTTAAGGACCTAGGTCTTGCAGGTAAAGAGTTATCGAATATTGAATGGGCCAAAATCGTTCACGAAAACCCAAAGCTTCTTGAGCGTCCAATCCTTGTTAATGATAACAAGAAAGCGGTAATCGGTAGACCGACAGAGAATTTCGATACAATTATCTAAGTACTCTAAATTACGTATTGTGGCAGTTCACTCTGCCACAAGTTCTTGTCATATCAGAAAGTTAGCCCAATCCAAACTCCCTTTATTTTTAGCCATTTACACAAGTTTCAGCTTAAGAAATTAGTTTGATCTACGATAAGTATAAATGAGATTGATTTTGTGGGGACTCATTATGAAGGTACTAAGACTTGTAATTTTATCTGTAGCAATTTTAGCGAATATTTCTGTCTTGAATGCAAATTCGGAAAAGGGTGTCGCCAAAGTTATGAAAGTAAGAGGAAATGTCTTTTACTCCCAAACTAAAAAGCCACTAGCGAAGGGAGATTGGGTACCAGAGGGTGCTAAGATTACGACCAAGGCCCGAAGCTTTGTAAAGCTACTCTTTATCGACAAATCAAATCTTACTCTCGGTGCGAATTCAGAAGTTGAAGTGGAGCAATTCCCAAAAAAGAAAGCAGGAATTATCAATCTTATTAATGGTCAACTTCGTTCAAAAGTATCTAAGAATTACCTAGAGATCGACAAGAAGAAATCAAAGCTTTTCATTAAAACTAAAACTGCGGCCATGGGTGTACGTGGTACTGATTTCCAAGTTAACTTTAACCCTACCAATAATAATACGACACTTATTACATTTGAAGGTGCCGTTGCGATGGGTTCACTTACTAACTTTAAGAAGAGCCGCTTCCTACAAGACAGACTTGAGAAGGTTGTTTCATCACCTACTTCAGTTATGGTTCGCCAAGGACAGCTTTCGGGGGTTATGCCAAAGGTTGATTCAAAACCAATGGCACCGGTAAAAATTAATAAACAACAGCTAAAGGCCCTTGAGGCAAATGATGGATCTAAAACATCATCAAATGACGATCAAAAGAAATCAGAGAAAAAACAGATGAGTCGAAATATCATTCCTCCAGGAATGGATAGCTCAAAGTTTAGTGGAGCAGGTGGATCTGAGATCATGGGACAAATGGCCAAGGCCGACGCTAGTATCAAAATTCCTAGTGCACAAGCTGCTACAACGATAGCTTCATCAAGAGTGCAGACAAAAGGAACAATGACCGAAGGTGGTTATGTCGATACGAATAATGTTCTCTATATTCCACCACCAAAAAATGCTCCAGTAGACCCAATGACTAATGAAGTTATTGTTCCTATTCAGATGGGAAGCTTCGATAAGGACACTGGTGAGTATAAGAATGACTTCTATGTGGTAAATGAAAATGGAGATATGATTCCAAAAGACCCAGTAATCACTGTTAACCGCATACCTGCTTCTGATGGGACTGCGCCAGAGCTCGTACCGACTGGACCAATCAATATCTTCGATCAAGACGAAGTTGATGAATTTGACGATCCAATAGGCGCTCCTATTCCTTCAGACGATACAAAGCCACTTGATGGTGGCCCAGATATTATGGAAACGACAATGGATGATCGCGACCAAATGCTTGATCAAACAAATACGACTTCAACAAATCGAGCACGTGTTAAAGTCATCCTTGATCGCCAATAAATAACCGAGTTCTAAATTCAGATATGGCCACAGCTAATTAGCTCTGTGGCCAAATTCCCTCTATTCAATTGTCCTATTTATCAGTAAAATTATTTATAAATACCTAGATTTTAATAAAAAGTTAAAGGACTGACTTTGAAAAAAATTTTTATCGCACTGGCCTTAGCTAGTATCACATCAGTGGGACTTGCCCAGAGCATGACTCCTGTTTACCGTGCATTTGAAAACTCAGATTACGAGAAAGTTATCGAGTTACTTAACTCTCCAAATTATAAGAATTTTAAAAGTGCGAAGTCACCTGGTGTACGAGACTACCTGCTGGGGATTTCTTACTCTCGTATTCAAGAATATAACAAGGCGATTGAAGCATTTAATTCTGCGCTAAAAAAAGGAAACAAGGCCAGTGAGCTCTACTATGAATTAGGACAGGCCAACTTTGCGATTAACAATTTAGATAGTGCCATTGAAAACTTTAAAAAGTCAGAGAAGGCCAAGTATAAAGTCGAACAATCAAATTACTATATCGCCTATATCTATCAGCTTAAAGAAGAACCAAAGAATGCCAAAATCTACTTTAGACGACTTTTAAAAGACAAAAAAACTTCTAAAGAGATGAAGCAGATTTCATACTTTCAGATAGCAAATATGAATTTAGAAATCGCCAGAGAGACAAGTCGAACCAGAGAAATAGTCGAAAAGTATATCCTGCCAGATTATTACAAGGCCATCGATCTTGACCCAAATAGTTCCACTGCTGATGATATTGATAATCGTATAAAAGAAATAAAAAAAGAATTCTTCTTAGAAGAGGATAAGCTTGTAAACGGAGATCCTCTACCAAGTGAAAGACTAAGCCTAAGTGTAGAAGAGAAAATTACATATGATAATAATGTGACCCTATCAGATGACCTTCCAAGTTCAACAGGCACGAATAAAGACTCTTTCATTTCTCAAACTCGTTTTAATATTGATAAGGCTTTTAACTTTAAAAGAAGATATACAATTACACCTTCTTTAGAGATTAAGAATACAATCTATACAGATCGCGTTGATTCAGAAATTTATTCAAATGATAGTTATAATATCACTCCTGAAGTTGATATTGATTTCGCTTATCGCTACAATAAAAAGCCTGCTCGTTTTTTTACAAATCTCATTTATGACTATCAAGCGAAAGATATTAATGCTCAAAAAAGTAAAGAGTTCAACTATCGCTCTCAGCAAATAGAGCTTGGTAGTGAGATGCCTTTTTTCGAAACGGGTAATACAACTCTAACTTTTAAGTATCAAACATATTCATACTATGTAGATAGTCTAGAGCGTAGCTCAATGATTCTTTCCGCTGATCAAATTATCAAAAAGACCTACGGAATCTTTGTCTTATTATATCAATTTGATAGTAGTGATTACACAAACTCTCCAAACTTGAATACGACTTCTCACCTATTTCGTGTTGATTATATTGTGCCAGGCCTTTTTCCAAATACTAGTTTCAATGCCGGACTTTCGACAAACTTCATTAGTTATGAAGATGCTGCAACTGATGCAAGTCGAGGGCTTGAGATGACGACTTCATTAAATGCAAAACTTACACGTGTTATTAACAGAAATTTTGCATTTGGTTTCGAGTATATCTACACAAATAATAGCTCGGATGAAGACACAAGTAATTATACTGCCCATCAAACGGGTATTGACTTCTCTTATTATTACTAAGCATTAAGAAATACGGATTGCTATGAAAAATATAATTAAATACACGGGACTGTTTTTTATCATTTTATTTTCGTGCGTCAGTGTCTTCTTCTCTCTTTACTCTAGAACATATGATATAGGTTTTAGAAATCTCACTTCATATGCATCATTTTTTGAAAATCGATTCTACGATTTTAGAATGATGCAAACGATGGATCAGAATACACCAAATCCAAAACTAATTCTTGCCGATATTGATGATGATTCAATTAAAAGACTCGGTTCTTGGCCAATTACTCGCTCTCATTGGGGTACAATGGTAAGAAAACTACGCGGCTACGGGGCAAAAGTTATTGCCTTTGATGTCTTCTTTTCAGAAGCATCTCAAACATGCAACGATGTTAATCCAGATGATGAGTTAATTTCGGCCATTGAATACTTTCATGAAATTCCAAATAATCGAGTCATTATGCCTTATAACCTCGAAGTATATGGGACTGACCACTATCCTACTTTACCAGAAGACCTATATCTTTTTGCCCTAAACACAAAGGCCGGTGGAGTAAATTATGATATGGAGCCAACGATTATTTCAAACTCCGTATACCCTCTACAAGGAATCATCGATGCAGAAGCATCTCTAGGCTTCATTGAGGCCAGCGCAGATAATGATGGCGTTATCAGACACTATAAAGCACTTGCATTTCCTTACAGAGAAATTCATGTACCTTCATATGGGCTTTCATCATATATGCATTGGATTGGTGAATTTGATGAGAACGAAGAAGGTGAAAATAAGAATGTTTTTAAAACAGAACTTGATCTCAGTACTCAAGGTGGAGTGCCGATTCTAAAAACCAAAATGGGAGATGTAGAGCTAAACCTTAGAGGTGAAACTAAAGTACGCTGGATCGGAGGGGCCGATGCATATACTAGAATTCCAATTTATCAAATCATCGAAAAAGACCCTAATGATCCTGAACTAAAAAAATTATTTGAAGGCTCTCTTGTCTTTGTAGGTGCAACTGCATACGGTGCACACGACTTAAGAAATACGCCAATCGACTCAATGCTACCAGGAGTTCTGTTCCACATGAACTTCGTCCAGATGCTAATTGATGGCCACTTCTTTAAAAAATTTATCGACTCGGCCAAACTATCTTGGGCCCTACTTGTCATATCTGTACTAATACTCCTCCTAGTACAATTTAAAGAAAACCCTATCTTTGATCTATTTACACTCGTGGTCTTGATCTCAGGTCTTTACTACTCTGATACTTTCTACTTTATTCCACAAGGGTATGAAACAAAGCTATTTTGGTGCTTCTTTGCCCTAGTCTTATGCTATTCGTGGAATACAATTGTTAACTTCTATATGGCAAACCAAGACAAGGCGTTCTTAAAGAATGCTTTTGGAAGTTATATCTCTCCTGAACTTATTGATGAAATGTATGAAGCAGGCTCAGCGCCAACTCTTGGTGGTACATCAGGAATTCGTACGGCCTACTTCACTGATATTCAAGGCTTCTCAAGCTTCTCAGAAAAGCTATCGGCAACACAGCTTGTTGAGCTTTTAAACGAATACTTAACGGCCATGACCGATATACTTCTTGAAGAAAAAGGCACACTTGATAAGTATGAGGGAGATGCTATTATCGCTTTCTTCGGTGCACCAATGGAGCTTCCTGATCATGCTAAACGTGCCTGTATGGTTGCTCATCGTATGCAAGAAGCACTACTAAAGCTAAGAAAAAAATGGGTTTCAGAGGGAGACAAGTGGCCAAAGATTGTTCACGATATGAGAATGAGAATAGGAATTAACTCAGGGGATATCGTAACAGGAAATATGGGTTCTGCTTCTCGTATGAACTATACAATGATGGGCGATTCTGTAAACCTTGCTGCCCGTCTTGAAGAGTCAGCAAAGCAATATGGTATTTTCACACAAGTTGCAAAAGAGACGGTTGAGCTTGCAGGAGATGAATTTCTATGGCGAGAGCTTGATACGATTCGCGTTGTTGGTAAATCAATTCCGGTAACAAGTTATGACCTACTTGGACTTAAAGCAACTGCTCCAGACTATTTAAAAGAGCTTGCTGATAAATTTTCAAAAGCTATCTTACTTTATAAGGCGCAAAAATGGGATGAGGCCATTGATTTATTTAAACACACTCTAGAGCTAGAATATATGCGCTTTCCTGATCTGAAAGGTGTAAAAACAAATCCATCTGAGATTTATATTAAACGCTGTGAAGATTATAAGGTTATCCCACCTCCACCGGAATGGGATGGTGTTTTCACACTGACTAGCAAATAGGTTCCTGGATACTTTTCGGGATGCAACGTTTCATATTTCAATATTGAAAAAATAATAAGAAAGGAAGCTAGTATGCTTCCTTTTTTAATTATAGGTGCTAGATAACAAGCATGCCTAGAAAACCAACCATTCGTACAAAATTATATCCTTATCATGTCGTTGCTCGCTCACATAATAAGAAGTGGTTTAATTTACCAATTTATGTCATGTGGGAAATCTATAATGAAATTCTAAAAGATCTTTGTAGAGAAGAAGGTGCCAAAGTTATTGCCTTTGTTTTAATGAACAATCACTTTCACTTAATGCTTTGGACGCCACGTGAGAATATTGACAAGGTAATGTACTGGCTCATGAAAAGGTCAACACATGAAGTACAAAAAAGAACAGGTGATATAAACTCAATTTACGGTGGTAGGTACAAATCAAGTCTATTAACTAAAGTTCAATATCAATACAATTGCTATAAGTACATTTTAAGAAATCCTGTTGTAGCAGGTCTTTCTTCACTCGTTCAAGACTATCCATTCAGCACATTCCATTACATATACTTCAATAAAACATTATCATTTGAAATTTTTGATGAATCATTACCAAATTTATTTGGTACAACATATGCATTGGAATCATGGCTTAATAAAGGTTATACAGACAAAGAGGCCCGCAGTATTAAAGCGGGCCTATCTAAAAATGAATTTGAATATGCTAAATGTGATAGCTCTAGAAAGTTTATCATTCCTAGTATGAATACTTACTCAAGAGATGCAATGCATCCCGAAAAGTATCCAGGAACCTAGTAGTTAAGAACCTTAAGAGCAGCTTCTACAACACGGTCTGTGTTTGGAAGAACTGCTTTTTCAAGGATTCTGTTGAAACCAACTGGAGTGAAAGTCGAACCAACACGTTGAACTGGAGCATCTAGAAGCTCAAACCCTTTGTCGTTGATCATGGCAGCAACTTCACCACCAAATCCACCAAATACCTTATCTTCGTGAACAACTAGCGCTCTATTTGTTTTCTTAACAGATGCAAGAACACCTTCTTCATCTAGAGGAGCAATTGATCTAAGGTCAACAACTTCTACGCTATAACCTTGAGCTGCAAGTTTCTCTGCTGCTTCAAGTGAGTGGTGTACTGTGTTTCCGTAAGTAATAATTGAAAGATCAGTTCCTTCACGTCTTACACGACACTTACCAAATGGAACTTCAAAGTCTTCTGGTACAACAGTCATTGCTTGTTTTGCGTTATATAGAGACTTTGGCTCTAGGTATAGAGTTGGCCCTTCACTTCTCATTGCAGTTCTTAGAAGACCAGCAGCATCGTCAGCGAAAGCTGGGCATACGATACGTACACCAGGAATACCTGCTAAGTTACCTTCAAGGTTTTGAGAGTGGTAAAGTCCACCACCGATATATCCACCAGAAGCAAGTCTGATTAGGATATTAGGTGCAAATGCTCCGTTTGATCTCCAGTAATCGTGAGAACACTCTACGTATTGCTCCATTGCTGGCCAGAAGTAGTCAGCGAATTCAGCACCTTCAACAACAACTCTGATGTCTTTGTTGAAACGTGAGAAACCATTTGCAGTTCCTAAGATATAGTCTTCAGCGATTGGACCGTTAAATACTCTGTCCTTACCAAATTCTTGTTGCATACCTTTTGAAACGTTAAAGATACCACCTTTATCTTTGTTGGCCATATCTTGTCCCCAAATGAAAGTATCTGGGTTATGTCTAAATTCTTTCTTAAGTTGACCATTGATTGCATCGATGAACTTCACCTCTTCACCAGACTCATTGTGAGTACCGTCAACATACTTCGTTGGAACGTGTGGCTCTGGAAGTACGAAGTCATAGATTGACTCAGGAGTTGGGTTTGGAGCTTTCATTGCTTTCTTGTGAGCTTCAAGTAGTTCAACCTTTGCAGCTGCATCGATTTCATCTAGCTCTGCTTCAGTGAAGATCTTGTTAGCAACAAGTTCTTTTCTAAATGCTACTAATGGATCTTGAGCTGCCGCTTCTGCTCTTTCTTCTTCTGAACGATAAAGCTCGTGCTTATCAGAGTTAGAGTGAGAGTGAATACGTACACAACGAGCGTGAACAATTACAGGCTCTTGTTGAGTTGCTGCAATTTCTCTTGCAGTTGCCATCGCGTTCATTGAATCAAAGATATCTTTTCCATCACAGTGAATGATGTGAAGGTTTAGGAAACCTGTAAAGTTATCAGCAACGTACTCGTTTGCTGTTTGATCACATTTTGGAACAGAAATACCGTATCCATTATCTTGGAATACAAATACAACTGGAAGCTTCTCGCGAGATGCACCGTTGATCGCTTCATAACAGTAACCTTCAGAAACTGAAGACTCACCTTGTGAAGAGTAAACAACACCATCATGCTTATAACGGTTGAATGCTCTTGCAGTACCTACAGCGTGTAGCGTGTGGTTACCTGTACAAGAAGATACGTTATGAATATTCCACTCTGGCTTTGCAAAGTGGTTAGACATGTGACGTCCACCAGAAGCAAGGTCAGTGGCTTTTGAAATACCATTTAAAAGAATTTCTTCTGCAGTTAAACCTGCCGAGAATGCAGTTAGCATGTCACGGTAGTATGGGAATAAGTGGTCTTTTCCTAATTCGAAAGTTTGACCAATTGCTAGTTGGATTCCATCGTGTCCTGCATATGGAGCGTGGTAAGACCAACCAATCGCTTGCTTAAGATAGTTTGGCGCACGATCATCTAACATACGTCCAAGACTTAGTAGCTCATACCACTGCTTAAGTGTTGCTTTATCTGTGTTTTTCCAAGTGTACTTTTTCTTAGGCTTAAGAACAGTTGCCATTATCAACCTCGTATTTTCATCTAGTTATAAATCTTAAGTGAAACGGAATTTAACCATAATTTAACGGAATTGGAAAGAAATAGTGGCGCTGTCGTAACTAAAGACAATACTTTTTATGACCACTTGCACAAGCGTATTCTTGGTATTTTTTTGAAAGTGCTGGAGAATCAGATTCTATCAATTCTCCAAGCTTTCCACAGGCCAGCATACTACCACCGCGACCTTGCCGGCAGGCCTTATTTAAAAGGCTTTTGTAATCATCTTTAGGCAATAATTTTTTCTTGATCTGGCTTAACTCATAGCAAGATGACGCATCATTAATCTCACAAAGTCGTTCAATATATTTCAACTCTAGCTGCTTTTTATTGTCTAACTTTGCCAGTTTTCTACCATCGAGACAGGCCTGAAGTTGACGACTTTGAGAAAAATCGTCACGGAAACATACCGTATGAGCATCACCTCTTAGTTTATCTTGTTCAACTTGAGTAACCCTCTTTTGTAAAAGCCCCATGATTGGATCAAGAAATAAGGCAATCACCCCCACAGTGATTGTAAGAAATAGCCACCCAGGAATTGCTTCAATTAACTGACTAAGCTTCTTCACATTTTAAATCAATGAATTCAAATTTTGTCACATCAACTAATCCCATGTCTGTTATTTTAAGAGTTGGAATAACAGGCAGAGCTAAGAAGGCCATTTGAATAAAAGGCTCACTTACCGCAACTTCAATTTCTTTACATGCGACCTTAAGTCTTATGATCCCCTCATTGATTGTTTCAGCAGACTCTAAACTAAGAAGACCTGCAATTGGAAGCGCAAGAGATGCAGTGACTCTCCCCTTATCCACAACACAGAAGCCACCAGCATTTTCAATAACTTCATTAGCAGCTGTTGCAATATCTTGAGGCGTCTTTCCAATAACGACAATATTGTGAGAGTCGTGAGCAACACTTGAAGCAATCGCTCCACGAGTTAGCCCCATACCTTTAACAAGGCCCAAACTAGGCTTGCGATTTTGTCCGTATCTTTCAATAACTGTTATAAATGAAATATCATCTTGCTCAAATTCTTCACCATCAAATTTTACTTTTAAGTGATTTGTGATGATTTCATCTTTTACAATTTCCATCACGTTATATGTTCCTGGTGTCAGGTCATAATTAAAATCAGTAGGTGCTAAGAAATTTCTCTTAATCGTATTTTCTTTTGGCGGCTGAGACTTTTCTAATTTCTCATTAACCTTTGCAGGTAAATCAAGCTCACTTACAAGCTTACCTTTTTTAAATACTTCCTTCACATCAACGTCTTCAAGTTTTCCAACAAGAACGATATCAGCTTGTTTACCAGGAGCAATCAGACCTAGTTTCTTTAAACCAAAGTGTTTGGCGGCCGAGAAGCTTGATAGCCTATAAGCAATGTGTGCAGGTGTTCCAAGCTCATTAATCATTTTCTTGATCATATAGTTAATATGACCTTCATTAAAAATTTCATATGGGTTTCTATCATCAGTACATAGTAGACACTGACAAGAGTTAAACTCGTTAACAACTGGGGCCAGAGTTTTTAAGTTCTTGGCAACAGATCCCTCACGAATAATAAGTCCCATACCTTTTTGAAGTTTTTCTTTTGCTTCATCTGCAAAGATTGTCTCGTGACAATTTTGAATTCCTGCTGCGATATAAGCATTAAGCTGTTTCCCACGAAGCATTGGCGAGTGCCCGTCAAGATTAAGCTCTGCAAACTCTTCAACTTTTTCAAGTACACCTTCCACACCATTGATGACACCTGGAAAATTCATCATTTCAGCAAGGCCAAGAACACGAGGATGCTCCTTATATTTTTTCATATCAATGATATCAAATTGACCACCGTTTGTTTCAAAGCCAGGAAGAGCAGGAATACACGAACTCACCTGAACAAAGAGGTTTTGATCCATCAGTTCACTACATCTTAGAAACCAAGAAAAACCACGATCACCCATAACATTAGTAATCTCATGTGGATCACAAATGGCAGTAGTTGTTCCAAGAGGAAGAGTTAGCCTTTCAAATTCAAATGGGTGCATCATTGAAGATTCAACATGAAGGTGGCCGTCAATAAAGCCAGGAACCGCTGTCGCTCCACCAGCGTCATAAATACGCTTAGCAGGCTGCTCATCGTATTCCTTACCAATTCCTGCAATAGTTTTTCCAGAGATGGCAATTGAGCTCTCAACCACTTCCCCATTAACAAGATCTAAAATCTTTACATTTTTAATAAGTAAATCAATCTCACCATCGCCGCGAGCAGTCTTCAAAACCTCTCTTAATTCTTGTGGTGATAATTTTTGTGTTTCCTTATTTGCAAGTGACATCTTTGACCTCTATAATGTTGTGGAATCTTAATCCTACTATAACTAAAAGGAGCACTGGATGCCAATAGCTACTTATGAACAATACTGCGATATGTTAGATAGCGCTAAAAAAGGCGGATACGCATATCCGGCCATTAACGTAACATCTACTTCAACAGCAAATGCTGCCATCAAGGCCTTCGCTGATATGAAATCAGATGGAATTATCCAAGTTTCAACTGGAGGTGGTTCATTTGCTTCAGGCCAGGCCCTGAAAGATGAAGTCTTAGGTGCAATCTCTCTAGCTCAACACGTTCACCTTGTTGCTGCAAAGTACGATGTACTTATTGCTCTACATACTGACCACTGTCACCCAGAAAAAGTTGATAGCTTTTTAATTCCTCTTATTGAAGAAACAGAAAAAAGAAGAGCTCAAGGTCAACCAAACCTTTTCCACTCACATATGTTTGATGGTTCAGTTCTACCAACTGCTGAAAATATTGAAATGAGTAAGAAGCTTTTAGAGAGATGTGCTAAGAGTGAAATTATTCTTGAAATTGAAACAGGTGTTGTTGGTGGTGAAGAAGATGGTGTTAATAATGAAGATGCACCAGCAGATAAATTATACACAACACCAGAGGAGATGGTTGAAGTAACAAAAGCACTTCGCCCTCTTGGTAAGTTTATGTATGCGGCCACTTTTGGTAACGTTCACGGCGTCTATAAGCCAGGTAACGTAAAGCTTCGTCCACAAGTTTTAAAAGACGGACAAGCTGCTGTTACGGCTGAGCTTGGAGCAGATGCAGAAAACTGGCTAGTTTTCCACGGTGGTTCAGGAAGTGAGCTATCTGAAATTCACGAAACACTAAACTATGGTGTTGTAAAAATGAATATCGACACTGACACTCAATATGCTTACTCTCGTCCAGTAGTTGATCACATGTTCAAGCACTACGATGAGATGCTAAAGATCGAAGGTGAAGTTGGAAACAAGAAACAATACGATCCTAGAACTTGGATGAAAAAAGCTGAAAACGCAATGACTGAACGTATTGCACAAGCTTGTCGTGACTTAAAGTCAGATGGAAAGTCGATCAACCTTTAATTAAAAAATTCTAAAGAGTGGGTATTACGAAACTCGTGGTACCCACTCATACTTCATTAATAAATTCTTCACAATTCATCCATATACTAAAAATATGAAAGTATTAATTAGTGGTGGTTCAGGTTTTATTGGCACAAATTTAACACAATCTTTGCTTGAACACGGCCACGAGGAAGTGCGCATACTCACACGCGATATTTCAAATAAACAAAGCAATGAGCAAGTAAAGTATTACAAGTGGGATGTGGAAAAAGGCGAAATGGATATGGCGGCCCTTATGGGAGTAGATGCCGTCATTAACCTTGCTGGTGAAAATATCGCAGACTCCCGTTGGAGCGAAGAAAAGAAAGACAAGATCTATAACTCACGTATCAACGCGACAAACTTACTTCACGACAAATTAAAACAGCTTGGAACAAGAGGACTCCCTCTGCCGAAAAAATTTGTTAGTACTTCGGCAATTGGTATTTACGGCGACCGCTCCGATGAAGAGCTCACAAGTGACAGCAGTATCAGCGGTGATTTTTTGGCCGAAGTCTGTCAGCACTGGGAGTCCAGCGCACTAAGAATTCAAAACCTAGATATTGATGTCAAAATTATCAGAGTTGGAATTGTTCTTTCAAGTGAAGGAGGTGCACTTGCAAAAATGCTCCCCGCATTTAACCTAGGTCTTGCAGGACGTATTGGCGACGGTCATCAGTACATGAGCTGGATTCACATTAGAGACCTTTGTGACCTTTACTGCTTCTTAATCGAACATGACACCGAAAAACAAGTCATAAACGGAGTAGCACCTAACCCAATTGAAAATATTGATTTCACACAAACACTGGGAAGAGTTCTTCACCGTCCTACTTTTATTCCGCTTCCAGAATTTGCAGCTAAAACAATTTTTGGTGAAATGTCTCAGATTATGCTCGCAAGTCAAAAAGTTTCATGTGAGGAGAATAAGGCCTGTGGCTTTGAGTACTCATTTAATTTTCTTGAGGCTGCTCTAAGAGATACCCTAAAGAACCATAGCGAATAATTTTCATCCTCTACTATCTTTCTAATTCAAAAAGAGAGATAATCTCCGAATGGAAGATTTCACATTAGTTCAAGCTCTCATTATTTTTACTCTCATTACTTTCGCAGGATTTATCGACTCCATGGCCGGAGGTGGTGGCCTAATAACAATCCCTACTTATATTGCAACAGGTGTCCCTGCTCACCTTCTGCTTGGTACGAATAAATGTGTTTCATGTATTTCAAAATCACTTTCAATCATTCGCTATGTGAAGCGTGGCAAGATTGACTTTAAATTTATTCTACCTCCAACAATTGCAACTTTTAGTGCTTCTTTAATTGGTGCCCAACTTAGCACTATCCTTGAGTCAAAGCACATGGTCTATATTTTAATCTTAATCATTCCAATCATCTTCTTTATGAACCATCTAAAGAAGAAAAGAGAATTAATGGATCACTCTCCACTTGAAAAGATGCAGGTTCTTTTTCGCTCAGTTCTTATTGGACTAGTCATTGGTGGTTATGATGGCTTCTTCGGCCCAGGAACCGGAACATTTCTTATCATCTCAATGATGTTCTTTCTTCATTTCGACATACTTGATGCCTCACCTCATGCGGCATTTATGAACTACGTAAGTAATATTGCGGCCTTTATTACGTTCTTAATCAAGGGTGCTATTATGTGGAAGATTGTTGCAATCGCCCTGCCGGCAGGACTTCTTGGGAATTACCTCGGCTCAAGCCAAGTTATTAATGGCAATAAGGCCACAGTCACAACAGCATTTAATGTTGTTCTTGTGGGCCTTTTATTTAAGTCTATTTACGATATTAGTACGATGTAGGACAAGAAACTTTTCTAAGTTTAAAAGTGAAAGCGCGATCGATATTGCGAGCTTGAGATCTTAGTTCAACACTTCCCTCAAAGAAAGCTCCAACTTTATTAATTGAAAGCTTTAGGCGGTGATCAACTTTCTCATACATCTCTTTTTGCGAACGATACATATAAATATCCTCATCAACCTCATAGCTTAGCGAATTCTCACTCCAAGAATATTCACCTAGGTCTTGGAAGAGAATAATTGGTGAATACGAGTAATACACATCATCTCTTACACCAGTAAAGAAATTGAAAACATTGATTGGCTCAATACGATTAGTCTCAACATTTTTATAAGTTCGAGAAAAGCTATAATCTTCATAAGTGGTAAGATTTCTCTCATAATCAGGTCCATGTGGAACAGACTGCTGATTATGTTCAATTGTTTCAAAACATCCGTATAGCTCTTGAGGAGTGATTGCAAATAGGTTTACTGTAACAAGTAAGCTTAATAAGTATTTCATGTGAAAATCCTTTTCATTTTTATAACTTAGCTACCATTTTAGGTGACAATTAAATTATGAGCAAATAAGCAAAACTTACATCAATAAGAAAATTTAAAGATGTAACAAATCACAAGAACTTTACAAGGCGCTGACTTCGTTCAACTTAGGGACAGATAGAATGAGAATGTACTAAGGATGTGTATATGAAATATTTTTCAATTCTTACTCTTTGCCTATTATTGACGAATCCTAATAATGAATTGAGAGGAGAAGGGGGAAATTCAATTAAGAACAAAAGCAAACAGGCCAACTTTATTTCTCGAATTCGACTGAATACAAGAAGAGGCCTTCTTTATTATCCATTCATTCCACGCTACATGATCGCATAGTGCTTAATGCTTAATGATGAAATCTTCTTTTGGAAATCTAAACTGTGGGCCGTAAACGCCTTTACTAGAACGCTTTCCTACTCCAAGTACCATTGTGACATAATCCTTGCATCCAAGACCTAATAGCTTCTTTACGCGTTTAGCATCAAAGCCTTCCATTGGAAGCGTGTCATAACCTTGAGCGCGAATTGATAGCATGATATTTTCACAGGCAAGTGCCGTTGTCTTATGTGCCCAAGTTCTAAGCTCAGATGGAAACATTGGCTCACGAAAGATCACTTGGAATAGGCCAATTGTATTATAGAACGCCCATTTAAGAGGTGAAAAAATACCAAAAGGTCCCATATAACCATAGGCCATTGGGGCGATCTTTGAATAGTACGCTTTTACGGCCTTAGGAACTTCAATGCCATCTTTCTTTGAGGCAGCTTCAAGAGAAGCAAGCATGCGCTCACAATTCCTCTTCCAAGTGCCAGTCTTTGCCACACAGACAATTAGATGCTTGGCTGTTTTGGCACCATTTTGACCAAAACAAAGTTTTGCAAGTTCTGATCTCTTATCTTCAGATTTAACCCAGTGAAACTCCCAAGGTTGAAGATTAGATGAATTTGGTGCAAGCAGACCGTGCTCAATTGCCTTTTGAACAACCTCATCCGGAACTTCTTCATCACCAAAGACACGAACAGAGCGGCGTGAAGAGACAACTTTTTCGAATTCTTTAAAATCAATTTCCGGAGCAACTTCCGTATAATTTAATTCAAGTTCTTCAGTAAAAATATTATCACTCACGCCAGTCTCCCTTCGTTAACTATGAATTTAAAGTTTTAGATAGTTTTTCAAAAACATTCTTCGAAGTCTTTTCGTCATTAACGATTGCTTCAAGCTCAAGACGTGCAATCTCTTTAAGATCAGCTGGCATCTTACGGTAATCATTAAATGCACCAGCAAGTCGAGAACCTGATTGAGGGTTAATTGCATCAACCTCTCTAATCATTTCAGCAATGAACTTAAGTCCACGTCCACTTTCGTGATTGAATTGAACTTTATTACGAGCAAATGTTCCAATTAGTGACGATACTAAGTTTGGTACATTCATATCAAAGACTTCATCTTTCATTAACTCTTGTACGCGATCAAAAGTTGAGTCATCACTTGAACTTGCCTGAACACTTAGCCACTTTTGCATAACAAGAGTTTGATCTTTAAAACGTGTATAGAACTCTTGTAAAGACTCAGCAGCACCAGGAAGCTTTTCGTGAACGATAACAGCTAGAGAGTTCATCATATCAGTCATATTTGTCGCAGTTTCAAAACACTTACGAGCAAGAGCTTGGTGTCCATCAATTTTAGCAAGACAACTAAGAGTAAAGCCTCTTAACCTTCTCTCACCCATTGCCTTAGCATCTACCTTGAATTCTCTTTCCGTACTAAGATCATTGTAAATAGCAACTAGATCTTGTTCATAAGTACTCGCAAGTAGCGTATATAACTTTTCTCTTGCTTCATCGATAGCGCGATAATCTGGGATAGTAATTGTTGAAGCAATATCAGTCATCGATGGCAGCCCAAGACATACGGCCTTAAACTCTTCATCAATATTTTGATCCTTAAGGATTGCCCCCCATGCTTGAATAAATTTCTCATCAACTTGGTAATTTGAATCACTAAGAAGTGCATGAATATTTTTAAGAGCAAGTGCTTGTCCCGCTTCATAACGATTGAAATCGTCATTATCATTTGCCATTAAGAAAATGAAGTCTCCATCTGTTAGATCCGATCGTAGAACAACAGGTGCACTGAAGTTTCTATTTAGAGATGCTACTGGTCTTTCTGTGATATTTTCAAATACGAATACTTCTGAATCTTTTTTAATATGAAGAAGTCCTCTTCCAAGATCAGCTTGATCGTCTCTATTTTTCAGAGCAAGCTTCATATCAACACCTTTGCTATCAAGAAGTCCGATAACAAATGGCATATGGAATGGCTCTTTTGTTGGCTGCCCTGGAGTTGCAGGCGTTGATTGATTTACAGTTAGAGTAAATTCATTTGCCGCTTCATCGTAACTAGTCGTTACATCAAGAACAGGTGTTCCCGCTTGATCATACCATCTTCTAAATTGAGAGAAATCGTAATTATCATTGGCGACACTCATTGCATTTGTGAAATCTGCTGTCGTTACCGCTTGCCCATCATATAGCTCAAAATACTTATCCATACCACGTTGGAAACCTTCTTCTCCAAGTAGTGTGTGATACATACGAATGACTTCTGAACCTTTTTCATAAATAGTCATGGTATAGAAGTTATTCATTTCAATGTATGACTTTGGCTGAATTGGGTGTGACTGCGGGCCAGCATCTTCAGGGAACTGAGCTGCTCTAAGATTAATAACGTCGTTAATACGACAAACTGATCTTGAGTTTAGATCTGCAGAGAACTCTTGGTCTCTAAATACAGTAAGACCTTCTTTAAGAGTTAGCTGGAACCAATCACGACAAGTTACACGATTTCCTGTCCAGTTGTGGAAGTACTCATGTCCAACTACTGATTCAATACCAAAGAAGTTATGATCTTCTGCTGTCTCTTTTGAAGCAAGAACGTAAGCAGAGTTAAAGATATTTAAACCTTTGTTCTCCATTGCACCCATATTGAATGAGTCAACGGCAACAATCATATAGATATCAAGATCGTACTCAAGTCTAAATCTATCTTCATCCCACTTCATTGACTTCTTAAGTGATTCCATTGCATGGTGAGACTTATCTTCATTTCCTTTATCAACAAAAACCTGAAGCTTAACTTCACGGCCTGACTTTGTTGTAAATGTATCTTCAATTAGAGCAAGATCTCCAGCGACAAGAGCATAAAGGTATGCAGGCTTTGCAAAAGGATCATTCCACACAGCAAAGTGCTTCCCACCTTCTAGATCGCCTTGTTCAATTAGGTTTCCGTTAGATAGTAGAAATGGGTATGCTGCTTTGTCTGCAACGATCTTAGTTGTAAAAATGCTTAAATTATCTGGACGGTCGATAAAGTAAGTAATTCTTCTAAATCCTTCAGGCTCATTTTGCGTACAAAACATTCCACCTGATTTATATAAACCATCAAGAGCAGTGTTGGCCTTTGGGTTAATTTCATTGTGAATCTCAAGAGTGAACTTTTCTGTTGGAAGTGCACTAAGAGTTAAGATCTCTTTTTCTTCGTTGTAGTTTTTAAATTCTTCGCCGTTAACTTTTACAGATTTTAGAATTAATTCTTCACCATTAAGTTCAAGAGTCTGACCGCTTAATGGGACAATTTCCATCGTTGAATATACTTGAGTTTTTGTATCATCTAAATGGAATTCAAGATTAACTGTCTCGATTTTGTGAGTTGGCGCATGATAATCCGCCAAATACTTGACCACAGGAGTTTCGCTTTTCATATATACCTCGTTATTTCCTATAATTTTGAGTATTTATTTGTAGAATTTGCCACAATTTGAACTGAATGAAAACTTTGATTAGAATATATTTAATATTAAACACTTAAATTAATTTAGAGATTATTAAAGTGAGAACTTGATGGATGCGAATAAGAAATTTTATTTCTCAGAAATTCCCTTTGAAGAGAAGATAAGTTTTTTAAAAAGGGCCCTAAGCGATGGATTAATCATTGAAATCTGGCGCAAAGGACAAGAAAAAGACAAAGTCGAAAGCTTCAAAATTAAATCTTTTGATGAAAGTGAACTCGAATTCACTCTAGACTTTGACGCAAGCCTAATTGCGAAATTGGCAGGTTCAAAAAACAAGGACAATGAAGTTCTTCTAAAAATTAAGTTTAAATCAGTTATTTTATTTTCGAGTTCATACCTAAGCTTCATTGCGGCAGAAGAAGTTTATAAGCTTAAAGTTGATCGTCCCGTCTATAAGAGTCAGCAACGATCTAACTACCGCTTGCATGCAAATGCTTACATCCCTATTCAGATTAAAATCGAAGAAGATGTCTTTGATTGCAACGATATCTCGGCCGGTGGAATTAGCTTTAACTGCCCAAAAGACTTCGCTGACAAATTCAAGAAAGAATCAATTTTTGATAATGCAACGGTAAGACTTGCGTCGAAACGATTTGAAATTCCACAAGTAAAAATTGCAGCGACTTGGCCAATTGAAAATAATGAAGAAACACCAATGGGGATTGGTATCGCCTTTATGAATATGGACAAAGAAGTCGAAGAAGATCTTGTGCTTTCAATTAATTCAGAGGCCCGCGGAGAAGAGCTTAGGAAGCAGGCGGCAATGAAGAAAGGCACTTAGAGCTTTTATTTTCTTTTAAATTCAACTCTTTGAAGTAAGTATCTAACTCAACTTGTTTGAGAATATCTTTTAATACCCTCTCATTACCTTTAGAAAAGTAATCCTTGAAAGCAAGAATTGTTTCAAGCTTAGGGCACCCGATTGGCATACTAAGAATGAAGGCATTAATATCTTCTTGCTTAATGCCCTCAGTGAGAAAGCGCTTATAATTTCTATCGTGCCAGGCCTCGAGGTAGCGGGCCAGATAAACAGATATTCCAGTTTTATGTGAATCAATTTTAAAGAAGTTTTTTGCAACAAAATCCTTGAGATCTTCATGATTCGGAATGGCACTTATCAAGGCACCAAGATCTTTGTAAGCAATGCTGCCTTGATCTTTTTCAAGTAAGTAGATAAACATTCTCAAGTCTCCCGATTTCTCAAACCAAGGCCTAGGAAGCTTGATGGCCATGAGATAGAAAGACTTTTTGGCCTTGTCAGAATTTGTAGCATTAACTAATTTTAAAAATTTTCCTCTAAGACTTTGGAAATAATCATAGCACTTATAGTGATGGCAATTGGCCATTGCCGCTAAGTACATTTCGACTTGAACAGTGCTCATCTCCCCTTCTTCAAGTGAAAGATGAGAGCAGCCGCCAACAGAAATAAGCTTGCCACAAATATAGTAGATATCATCTCCATAATGAACGTGATACCTTTTGAACTCTTTCTTTGAACGATTTAAAATACTTACAAGTGAACTTCGGTATTCAATAGGCCCATTTAGAGAGCTTAGGATTTCTTTTCGATCACAAAAAGTATTTAAATCACAAGGAGGTTTCCAATCAGAAACTTCAATTTGTGTTTTTTCATCTTGAATATTCTGCTGCTGACACGAAGCAAAAACAGTTAAGATAATAAACATGATGCATGTTTTAAAAGTGAATAATTTAAGTACCATAGGCGCTGTCACTGTGCGTATAATTTGTTGACTTGTCAACTCAATCTAGCTAAATTCAAGCTTACCTCTATTATTAATACAATTCGAATGAGATGTGAAATATGGCACTAAAATTTTCTAGCGCAGCTGACCGCTTGATGGACATGGCAGCAATGCTAAAATCTAAAGATCTTTATCCTTTTTTCCGCCAAATTGGTGACTCAGAAGGAACGATAGTAAAGATTGATGGAAAAGATCAAATCATGATCGGTTCAAATAACTACCTAGGCCTAACACATCACCCTCACGTAAAAGAAGCGGCCATTAAGGCCATTGAAAAATATGGAACTGGTTGTACAGGATCTCGTTTCTTAAACGGTAACCTAACAATTCACGAAGAACTTGAAGAAAAGCTAGCGCGCTACCTAGGACACGAAAAAGCTCTTATCTTCTCAACTGGTATGCAAACAAATCTTGGTGCTCTTTCTGCTATCTGTGGCCCAAGAGACTGTATGCTCTTTGATTCAGAAAATCATGCTTCAATTATCGATGCCTCTCGCCTAGCAATGGGAACGACATTTAAGTATCGCCACAACGATATGGAGTCTTTAGAAGAGCAACTTGAAGCAAATATTGATCGCTTCCAAAAAGTAATCATCGTTGCAGATGGTGTTTTCTCAATGACTGGTGATATTGCAAACCTACCAGAGATGGTTAGACTTGCTGAAAAGTATGGTGCTTATATTTACGTCGACGATGCTCACGGTATCGGTGTTATGGGAGAAAAAGGCGCTGGGACAATGAACCACTTTGGTGTAACTGATAAGGTTCACTTAAACATGGGAACATTCTCAAAGTCATTTGCTTCAATTGGTGGAGTTCTTTCAGGTGATGCTGAAACAATCAACTATGTAAAACACCTAGCAAGATCTTTCATGTTCTCTGCTTCAATGGCACCATCTGCTGTAGCAACTGTTTCTGCATGTATTGACGTTATTAACTCTGACGATACAATTCACGATCGCCTATGGGACAATGTTAAATTCATGAGAAATGGTTTCCAGGAAATCGGTTTCTATACATACAACTCTCAAACTCCTATTATTCCAATCTTTATTGGTGATGATGTTAAATCAATGCTTGTAACTAAATTTCTAGGTGAAAATGGAGTCTTTGCAACTCCAGTTGTACCACCGGCAGTTCCTAAGGGTGAAGCATTAATCAGAACAAGTTACATGGCCACTCACAACAAGAGTGAGCTAACAAAAGTTCTAGAAGTTTTTGCAAGAGCAAAGAAAGAGTTTGATATCCCTTCGACAATGGGACACTAATTATATTTTTAAGGAGATAAGTCTATGGCCATTTATATCGAAAAAGTTGATATCTTAAACGATAAAAAGGCCCGTAAAAGATTTATTGACGTCCAATTTAATATTTATAAAGAAGACAAGTATTGGGTTCCACAACTACGCATGGAACTCAATAAACTTTTTAATCAAAAACATCCTTTTTATCAAACAGCGCAAAGTGCCTTTTACATTGCAATTAAAGATGGAAAAGATGTGGGCCGAATCATGGCCATCAACAATCACAACTATAATCAGTTCCATAGCACACAAGAAGCTCACTGGGGATTCTTTGAGGCCATCGATGATATCGAAGTCTTTAAGTCTCTTTTCAATTGTGCAATGGAATGGGGAAAATCACTTGGCCTTGAGCGATTTATTGGGCCATTTAATCCATCAACAAATTATGAATGTGGAACACTGATTAAAGGCCATAATGAAATTCCAGTTCTCATGATGATGTACAATTATGAATACTATCATCAATACTTAAATGAGCTTGGTTTTACGAAAGCAAAAGATCTCCTGGCCTACCATATGAAGGCGGATTTCGAGATGCCGGAAGTAATCAGAAAGATTGCCTTAAGAGCGGAAGATAAGGCCAATATTACTTATCGTACAGTTTCTAAGAAAAATTGGGCGAAAGAAATTGATCTTATGTATAGCATCTACAATGATGCTTGGGAGCAGAACTGGGGCTTTGTTCCAATGACAAAGGATGAGTTCTACGCCATGGCAGCAGACCTTAAAACTGTTGCTGACGAAAAACTAATTCTCTTTGCCATGGTTAATGGTGAAGAAGCCGGTTTCATCGTGGCCCTTCCAGACTTCAATCAAGTCCTACATAAAATTCCAGATGGAAAGCTATTTCCAAAAGGTATTTTTCAAGTTCTTCGTGCACCAAAGCTTATAGATGGTGTTCGAGTTATTACGATGGGTGTGAAAAAGAAGTATCGTCTGTATGGACTTGAATCAATTCTTTATTACAGATGCCATGAGAATATTAAACAGTATAAAAAATATAAGAATGTAGAGATGAGCTGGATTCTAGAAGATAATATCAATATGAATAAACCACTCATTCGCATGAATGCTGTTCCTTACCGAACATATCGAATTTTTCAAAAAGAGTTATAATGAAAGTCTTAGTTACTGGTGCAACTGGTTTTGTCGGCTCACATCTTTGTGACAAATTAAATCAACAAGGACATGAGGTTTTCGCTCTTGTGAGAAATCCTCAAAAGGCGCAGTCTTTAAACTTACCTGGCGAATATATCCAAGGTAGCCTTGAAGAGGCCTCAATCAAATCATGGGTAAGCGACCTACCAAAAGACTTAGATTGCGTTATCCATACTGCGGGAATTGTTTCAGCAAAACACTCTCTTACTTTTGCAAAGACAAATCACATTGCCACAGAGAATTTAATAAATCGCTTAAAAGTAAAATTTGAAAATATTCATTTTATGCTAATTTCTTCACAAGCTGCGGCCGGTCCTTCATCGCAATTAGTTGATGAAAGCATCGAATGCTTACCTGTTTCGGCCTATGGTCACTCAAAGCTTGCTGCAGAGATTGCAGTCAGAGAACTTTCTCCAGAGAGTTGGAATACCACAATAATCCGACCTCCAATGGTGATAGGTCCACGTGACAGTGCCGTTTTAGATGTTTTCAAAATGGTTAAGGGGCGTATTGTTACAGGCCCAGGACTTAACTTTAGAACGAAGAAATATAGTGTCGTTAATGTTTTTGACCTAGTCGATGCAATCATTCTTTGTGCATCTCAAGAGCAAACAAAACAAGAAACTTATTTTGTAACTTCCGTAGATGAAGTAACTTTTGAAGAATTAATCAATGAAATTTCGAACGCTCTAGGAGTTCAAAAGGTTATGTTTATGGCATTACCAATTTGGCTACTAAGAATAGTTGCGGGAATTATCTACACTCTTCCAATTCACCTACCTCTTACTGGAGATAAGATCAATGAATTGGAGCAAGATGCTTGGCTTTGCAGTAACTCAAAGATTAAGGCACTTGGTTTTGTCCCTAATTATAATTTAAAGGACACAATTGAGATGACAGCGAAGGACTACAAAGAGCGTAAATGGCTCTAACTTAGTCTTCCTTAGGTCCTGTCACAGTTCTAAAAACATAATCCCATAATGGTGAGCTTACACCGTACTTAGCTTTCTCATGTCTAAAGTGATGCTGAAGATGAAATTTCTTTAAGTAGCGCCCCACCTTTCCACTCATTTTAAAGTGATGAGTTGCATAGTGAATATAGTCATAGCAAAGATAGCCTATTGTGAAGAAGGCCATAAAACCTGGCATATAAAAAGCTGGAATAAAAAGTGAAAAGAATAGCCAAATCAGCCCCATGATCAAGATCGCTGGCACAGGCGGCATAACAAGCCTTGTCGGATCATTAGGGTCATCATGATGTAGCCCATGAAACAAGAACACAAATCGCTCTGAAAGTGGCCCAATAGGCTTTAAATGGAAAACAAAACGATGAAGTAGATATTCTGTAAGAGTCCAAATAATTAAACCACTAACTGCACATAGAATCATTTGTAGATGAGTGTAACCAAGTTCAAAATATGAACGATAAATTAGAAAACCAATAAATGGCGCCCAAAGCACTAGTGGCACAATTGGATGAACATGGGTAAATGACTCAAGAATTGGATTTTTAAATATTCTAATTGATTCGTACTTTTTCACAACTTCTACCTGATTAAATATCCTCTATTTCTACCAAAAAAACTCGCTCAAGTCAGCTTTTAGCGACCTAAAATGTCCAGCTTTAACCCATATGAACGTGAATTCAAAAGTAATAAATTTTTGTGATGTCAGAAAGTAGAAAAACATATTTTATAGAGTGTGTAAATACCCTACTACAAGGGAGATAGAATAATGGACTAAGTTAATTTTTGCTGCGAGCTACTGTAAGAAAAAATCTCTTGTGGTTTCTGTAAAATCGAATAAACTTATTAATAAGCAGAGACAAAAAATTAAAGACACTTCGGCGTTTCGGGAAAGGACTTTTTAGGAACGTCGTTTTTTTTCAAAATCATCTCAATCAATCTTAATAATCATTTAACTCGTTCTAATTTCTTCAATATATGGTTTCCATTGGCCCATCCACTGATTCATGGACGCATTAACTAGTGAATTACTCTCTGGATGTACATTTACACTACAATAAGTAAGACTTAGCGTATCTTGGTGCTTTCCAGCATCAATCGATGGGATATTATTCCAAGTTCCAGTGTTGAAATAATAACGACCTTCTGGGAATCGCCTCCACTCTTGTAAATGGGTATGCCCCATAACAACAGTATGAATCGAGCTATCGCGATCAAGAATCCTTCTGGCCATGCGCTCATAGCGTGGATAAATTGTGATCTGTTGAAGAATTTTTAAGTTTGTTTTGAAATTCGAGTTCTGTCGTGTGTAATAATTCGAGTGAGTCTTAATGACATAGTTAATACACGTGATAAATAGGCGCCAAAAGAATCTTGTATCATTAAAAAGACACCATTTAACATATGAAGACATAGGCCTTACTTTATCAATATAAGGACGCTCTTTTTTAAGCTTTGGTAGAACGTTAATGCAAAAAAGAGAACCCCACGGAAAGTTCAATATATCCTTGCCACCAGGTCCGCGAATAAATTGTTTTGCCTTTGGTACAGTGTTTACAGCTTCAAATCGATGCCCATGTTCAACGTGTAGGCCATTTTCTAAAAAAGTTTCAGTAAAGATAATATTATCACCACAGATTTTTGAAAACTTCTCTTGTGCACCTTTAAAAAGCATACCAACATCGTGATTTCCTACAACATAGACAACACGCTTATGTGGCGCTCTTAAAAACTTTTTAAGACCTGCAAAAAAACGAGGGTGCCCTTTAGCGATATCCTCAATCTGTTTAATAGTCATTGCCTCATCGACGACATGAGTGAAAACACCATCTGAATCGATTTGAATGAGATTTAAGATATCTCCATTCATGATGATTGTTACAGGTTTCGAATAATATTCATTCGTTGAAAAGTAGTCGCAAAATTCATAGAAGCGATTGTCTTCAAAGAAATCTTCTAAGATATTAAATTCACCGTTTTGCAGGTAACTACCTTTGCCTAAATGGAGATCAGATAAGATTAGATACTTCATATTTATGAGTCTGCAACACAGACCTTGCCACGTCCAGACTTTTTTGCTTCATACATCATTCTATCGGCCATTCCGATAATTTCATTACGTCCTGAAGCGTTAGTTGGGTAATTGGCAACACCAATTGAGACACTCAATTGGACATCTTCATCCTCATGAGTATTGATTTCAAGCTCTGCCTCTATTTTATAAACAGTAGACTTAACTCGACTAAGAATTCTTTGTCCGATCATCTTAGCATCTTCTAACGAAGAGTATGGAGCAAGAACGACAAACTCATCTCCCCCATAACGATAACAAAGATCATCCTCTCTTACAGTAGAACGAATTGTTTCTGCGACCTGCTGAAGTAAGCTTGTTCCAATCAAATGGCCATGGCCATCGTTGATACTTTTAAAGTAATCAATATCGATGAAGATAAGAGAGAATGAACGTTCTAGTGCATCATATTCTCTAATAGCAGCATCAATATCACTTTTAAATTTTCTTTGATTATAAAGACCTGTTACATCATCAACGTGAGCAAGGGCCTGTAGTCTTTGAAGTTCTTTTACTTGTAAAAGACTTCTAAACTTCGATTGAATATAGTTTTCTAATTGTCTAAAGATATCTGAAGGAAACTCTCCATTCAATACAAGATATAGACTTTGACTTCCATTGAAGCCGACCTCGACAAAGCGATACTTATCACCTTCTATTTCAAGATGAAGCTTTTGTGTCTTTAATGCACCCATTAGTTCTTGATAGACCTTACTTGGATACTCTTCAATAACTTTATTATTATAGAAATCTCTAATGATTGGATTTGAGGATTCATTATCTAACGTCGCAAAAACGAGTGGCGTTTTTGAATCAAACTCTGTCTTAATGAAATCGCGAAAAGACTTCAATACGATATTGAAATTATGCTCTTCAACATTTTGACAAATAAATTCTAAAAGTGCTTTATACTGTTTTTCCAACATACTAATTTTTAATCATCCAGTTCTAGTTCATCATCTAATTCTAATGTATCAGCAACTACATTCAAAGAGCCTCTTAGATTACTAATAAGGCGTTCAAGTTTTTGCTCAGCTAAAACTCTTTCCTTCTTTGCTTGCCTCTCATTAATTGCAACGTTTTCCATATTAAATTCAAGAGTATCAATTTTTCGCTTAAGCTCTAAAATCTTCTCATCTCTTGCTTTTATTTTATTATCACTATCGATGGCCATAAGTTCTAATTGACTTTCTAGCTCTTGTTCACGTGCTCTAACACTTGTATGATCGATTTTTAAGCGTGTCCCAATTTCGGCCATCTCTTCTCTCATGGCCTTATTCTTAGCTTCACTAAGCTCTAGCCCATGCTTGTATTTATCAAGAAGTGATTTCGTTTCCTCAACTTCAATTGCGTGACGCTTTTTAGCAATCGAAAGCTCAATATTTTTTTCATCAACTTCTGTTCTTAAGCTTAACGAATCTCTCTTAAGAAGCTCAATCATTGTTTTTAATTCATTTAGTTCAGTTAAAAGTTTAATACGATCTTCTTTTAACTCTGTAACAGTTACTCTTAAATCAAGTAGCTGCTCTTCACTTAGGGAGCTTAAAATGTGCCCAGGGTGAAAGTTAATATTTGCACTAACGTGATTCGATGCTGGAGCGGCCGGTGCCGATGCAACGAAATCATGGTGCTCAGAAGCAGCAGGAGTTTCAACCGAATCAAATCCCCCAAGATCAATATTGCCAGTTTCTTCAGTTGGTGAAACTGCCGTTACAGTTAAGGTCTCATCTGGAGAATTATACTGCTGGTGATTTGCATCAACCATTCCATCAAGTTGGGCCATTGTATCTTCTTGGCCAACAGAAGGAAGTTCCACTTCATTAGTTGTTTCATCATCAAATTGATCAAGATCATCGTCTAGCGACATATCAATATCGGCGTCGAGATCATCAAGCTCGGAATCGAGATCTGCATCAAGACTATCAAAGTCATCTAGATCTCCCATATCATCGAGTTCACCTAAATTATCAAGGTTACCAAGTGAATCTAATTCATCATCTAAATCTTCACCTAGTGACATCTCAAGATCATCAAGGTCCTCATCTAAAATATCACCTGAATCTTCTTCAAGGTTTACTGAAAAGTCATCAGCTGTTTCTATTTCAGATTCAGCACTGGCCTCCACGGCATCATCTTCTTCATCAATTTCTTCATCGACTTGTTCTAGCTTATCTTCAACAATAATCGGGTTATTATCCAGATCCAAGTCATCTTCACGAGCTGCATCTAGAGAAGCATTTGGAATAGTATCCCCTTCTTGAGTAAGGTTGATGGTAATACTAGATGAAAAATCCATATCAAGATCAGTTGGAGAATCTGCATTTACTGGAGCATTTTCTACGATATCATCATCACCACAAAGATCGATGGCACTGACATCATCAAAATCTAGCTCAATACCTTCATCCAGTGGGGAGCTGTCTTCATTATTTAGCTGAGAGAAGTCAATATTAGTATCAACAAGAGTTAGAGAAGTCTTCTCTTGTGCGTCACTGCTACTATCAGTATCGCTTCCAAGAACTTCATCAACCGCATTTTGAATTTTCTCACTTTCAGCGAGTAATTCTTCCTGTTGCTTCTTTTCTGCTGACATAATTTTCCCCATCGCGGCCATGCAAAACGTATGAAATTTATTTAAATATGGCCTTTTCTTAAATCCTTACCCTCTACTTTTCGCCTTTTTTCGAAAAAAGTTGAGTACTTACAACGCATAAAGTTATTTTATCGAAAGTTATTTTACTTTTTGAGGCATAAAGACTTGAGAAGTGATTAAAAAATGTTCTACAATATTAGGTAGTTATCAAATATAAAGGCTTTTCATGATTAAAAAACTATTATTTTTATCGACTATTTTTACATCTACTTTTTTTTCAGTAAGTAGCTTTGCTCAAGAATTTTTTCCATCGAGTCTACTTTTATTAAATGATTACTTCGCTCATCATGTGATCGTTGCAGAAAAGTCGACTCATACAATCTACCTATATGAAAATAATAATGGCCTGCCACGTTTAATTAAGACATATCAAATGGCCACAGGTCAGAAAGTTGGAAATAAATCATTTCAAGGTGATCGTAGAACACCAGAAGGTGTTTATCATTTTGAGCAATTCATTGAACATAAAGATTTAATTAGAAAGCATGGTGAGCTTGGAGCTCAATATGGGGTTGGAGCATTTGTTCTTAACTACCCTAACCCAATTGATAAAGCGCTAGGAAAAACAGGTGGCGGAATTTGGCTACACTCAACAGACAACGAGCCAAGAATTGACAAAGGCCTAGACTCAAAAGGTTGCCTTGTTGCTCACAATGTAAACCTAATTGATATTTCAAAATTTATTGAAATTAATAAGACAAATATTGTCGTTGTTCATAACTTAAAATTCTTTAACAAGGAAACTTGGGAAAAAGAAAAGAATGAAGTCCTTGATACTGTAAATGGTTGGCTAACAGCTTGGTCAACAGAGAATATCAATGACTACTTAAGCTTCTACTCACGCACAGATTTTATCGATCCAACTCGTGGACGTTACAATTCATTTGCACAGTATAAGAAGGCCGTATTTGCAAACCCAGGGACTCCTTCAATTCAGTTAAAAGATTTAACTGTATTAAAAGCTGATGACTATGTTGTCGTAACGTTCAAGCAAGACTACACTAGTAATACAATTAACGATATTGGAAAGAAAACGCTCTATTTAAAGCGTGACCCTTATTATAAGTGGAAGATTGTCGCGGAGAGATGGCAGCGTATTCCAATGGATATTACAAACGAGAGGGAGCACTTAAGTTTTGAACCTTCACAGAGGTTCTTTACTTCGCAAGACCCAAAACAAATTTTCACACTGAATCTCACTTTAACGAGACCGTATAGCGAAAATTAAAAGGGAACGGGATGTCCACACCATCAAGTAGTTCAAAGGCAAAGAATAATTTGTCTTTCATTCTTTATGAAAATAATAAAGTACCAAGATACTTACAGCTTTCTCCTCGCGAGTATAAAGCAATCATTTATGTACCAGTTGTTCTTACTGTATTTTCTATATTTGCCTTAGCTGGCTCATACTTCTACACGAAGAATATTGAAAAGCTTATCAAGGCCAAAGAGCCATTAATTATAAAAAATCTAAGAGATGAGAACTCGACTCTGGCACAAAAGAATACTGAGTTAACAACTCTGAACCTTGACCTAACAAATCGACTTGCCAATGAAACGATTAGTGCAGTTAGTGCAAGTTCACTTAATATTATTGCTCCAGTAAAAGGTCAAAAAGACCTAACGAGTCCGGCCAGCATTAATATCGAAGACTTAAAAGTAACTAAGAAAGATGATAAAGCGGAACTTAACTTTAATATTATCAATATCACAAAAGATAATAATAGGGTTTCTGGTTATATCCATATTTTCTTATTCGATGGGAATAACTACTTCCACTACCCTGAGGGCGGTGACTCAATTAGAAATTTCTCACTTAACTACACAAAGGGTGAATCATTTGCAACATCACGCTTTCGTCCTGTAACAGCTAAGTTTGATATGCCTAAGAATAAAACAGTTATGTTTAAGATTTTTATTTTCAACCGTCTTGGCGATATTGTTCATCAGCAATTATTTAGAGAAGAAATTAAGTAGGGCCTTACTATGGATTTAAGAGATCAAAATTTTACATTCGTTGGAATTGGCTCAGTTATTAAGGGTGATATTGTATTAAATGGCCCTTCTCATATTTGCTCGACTATCGAAGGCGATATTCAAATTGATGAAAAGCATCAACTAACAATTGAGCCACAAGGAAATGTCCAAGGGCGTATTCGCTGTGGGGACTTGAATATCTATGGTGTAGTAAATGGAGACATAACTGCACAAGGCAAAGTTAAGGTCTTCCCTACAGGAACTGTTAAGGGACAGATTGTCGCTAAGAATATTAATATTGCTCCAGGAGCAAAGGTTAATATGCAAGGGCATACTTTAGAATCATAGAAGTGATTTTACTAGTTAGCGTATAAGCCGATCGATAATTCCACGTTCAAATTTAAAAACAAGACCTAATGAAATTAGATTTTCATGTCCATTACCATTTTCTTGGTAAACATAGCTTGTATGAAAATTAATTTTTCTGGTTATACGAAAAAAATCATAACCAATACCAATTCTTAATCCACCTAGTGTTGTATCTCTTCTAAGGCCATAAGTATTGGCCGCTCCAGCAAAGATATTTCCATCAGAATTTCCTTCAATAAAATCATTAAATGAAACAAGGGCATACCCTAATTTTACAGCAAGTCTCTGAATTGGATAAAAATGAAACTCAAGTCCATAGATGGCAAGCGATTGAACTGCCACCCTATCAACACCACCATGTTTAATGTCGCCGCTTAGATCAATTCTTGTATAGAATGCCTCGATTCCAGTAACACGATTTCTTACCCCATAGGACAAATTATAGCCAATACCTGTAGTTGCCGTATCATATTGGTCCATTTTATCATTTGTCCCAATTCCAAAAACACCATCAAACCTTAAATAAGATATATCGGCCTTTACCTGAAGACAGAGAAATAATAAAGTGAATAGTTTTAAATATTTAGCTAAGCTCAATTAACCACCTCTAAGCTATTGTAACAAAAAGAAAATAAATTTTCCTGAATCAAGATAAGTGGAAGTTTTTTCTCAATTTTATCTATTTAATCACCCAATTAACTTTATTTTAACTATGGCCCGATTCTTTAGGCATGAAAAAGACAAAGCTAAATACATGTATCTTATCCTTAACACTTTTTATGAGCTTACTCTTTGGTATGGCCTCATGTAAGGAAGTAGAATCTGTTATCAAGGCGGAACCCTTACCTGCACCAAGTGGCAATTATCTTGAACCTGGAGATATCATTGTCATGAATTATACTTCTGACTCTATCGTTCAACTTGATAGTAATGGGGTTTTTAAAAGAACGATCTATCAAGCAACTGGCAACAGTGTTCTTTTGATGGCCCTTGGTTGGTCGAGTGAGACAAATCAACTTCTTTTTACTACTGATGGCAATGACCGCGTACTTGGTATAAATGCCTACACAGGCAAGGTTTCTGATGTCATTGTGCACACGGGACTAAATGGTGCATTAAGAGGTGTAACAGAGCTAGCAAATGGAAATATCGCAGTTCTTGAATCCAACGCCCTCGAGTTATTTACACCACTTGGAGATGGACATCAAAGAGAGACTTCAGGCTTTCCTATTGCAAATATCATCAATACAGGACAAGGCATGGCATCACTAAGTGATGGTGGCTTCATTATTAGCTCACGTGGCTCTGATCAAATAAGAACTTATGATGAAGATGGTGTTCAACAAAGTAGTGTCGCAGGGCCAGCAGGTGCAACTGATGGCTACTTTGCTATAGAGCTTGATAATGGTGATATTGTGGGTATTTGGAGTGGTGCAAATGATCAAGTGATCGAATATGATAGCTCTTTAACAGCAACTGGAGCAAGTTATAGCAATACGACTTACCTTACAAATCCTAGAGGTGTTGCCCAGCTACAAAGTGGTAATATTATTGTTTCAGATTATTCATTTAATCACTTAGTGGAAATTGATATTAGTGATTATTCTCTTGTAAGGATAATTGGGCAAGGCCTCTCAGGCCCTACCCATATTCTGGTTGTTCCAGATTATTAATTATAAAAAGTTTTTGTAAGAATAAACTTTGATCTTTGCAATCTTCTTTAGGGCATTCATCATCTTCTTATCACCAAGAACAACTATTTGAACCTTGTCATAAGGAAATGCTGAGTAAATAGTCTTTGCAACATCCTCTTGCGTGATTTTATCAACTGAGTTCGTGTACTCTAGAAAACGCTTAATATCCACTTGAGA
This sequence comes from Halobacteriovorax sp. DA5, assembly GCF_002903145.1. Classification (NCBI taxonomy): domain Bacteria; kingdom Pseudomonadati; phylum Bdellovibrionota; class Bacteriovoracia; order Bacteriovoracales; family Halobacteriovoraceae; genus Halobacteriovorax; species Halobacteriovorax sp. DA5. The sequence goes on from NZ_PPDJ01000011.1 coordinate 61,063, forward strand.
ATTATCAAGGCTTACTAACTGTCTCATAAAGCTTGATGGCTTTTGAAATTGAAAAGCAAATCCACCTTTTACGGCCTTTCTTACCTTTTCAATTTCTTCCATCGAAATATTCTCTGCCTGAGAATTGTCCTTTAGAATTTTGATTACTTCTTGAACCATCTGATTAACAGTTTCTTCTTTTGTAAAAGTTGAAAGAATTGAGCGGCCATAGTCTTTTTGCATACCAGCTGTTGCCCATGCAGAATAAGTTAATCCTCTTTTTGTTCTAAGTTCCTTTACAAGAATTGAAGTGAAACCACCACCTAAGTATTGAGACATAAACTCTAAATTCTCAAAGCCTGGATCTTCTTTCTTGGCCATGTAAATTCCCGCTCTAACTTGCGCTTGGTTCGCTTTTGGAACTTCAACAAAGTGAATAAGTGGCTTTTCTGGATTGAACTTCTTGATCTCTTTTACTTCAGTATCTAAATTTCTAACAAAGCTTGCTTTAGAATCAAAACCACATTCATTAGTAACAATATTTTTAATCTTTAGGATTGAGCGTGGACCAGTGATATAAACTTTCTTTTTAACATCATCTCTAAAATATTTCAGACGACTTTGAAGATAGCTTCTTTTAATTCTCTTAATATCTGCAAGTCTTCCCCTTACATCTGATACGTATGGAGTCCCCTTTAAGCTTATAGTACGAAATGCTGTAGAAGCTAATTCACCATGATCTGAAACAAGATTCTGTCTTTGGGCAGTAAGAGATTTCTTAGCTTTAGATAGTTCTTGATCAGGGTAAACTGCATCTCTAAAGATATGACAAATTTTCTTTGTAGTAGGAATAATGTCTTTAGCAAGTCCATTATATGAATAGCTTGAGAATTCGTGAGTTACATTTGAAGAAGTTGAAACCCCATAGAATTCTAGGTTATCTGCAATTTCATTAAGGCTAAAACGATTTGTTCCACTCTCAAGTAGATCAAACATCATCTTAGTTACACCTTTAGTACGGCCATCTTTAATTGCACCATCAGCAAAGAATATCGTTACATTATAAGTAGGGAATTTATCATCTTGAATATAAGTGACATCGATATTTTCCCATTTAAATTTTTCAATTTTATCGACTAGTTCATTGGCATTAACACTCATGAAAGTCGATGCAATGATTATTGATTTTAAAATTTTATTCATAGCTACTAATCCCTTCATCCTAGTTACGATCCCAAATTGATAAGAAAACATAATCGTTACCAGAAATATAGCGACGACAAACATCACGAACTTGATCAACATTCATCTCACTATAACTCTTAAGCTGTTTCTTATATTCTCTATAGTCTCCATTAAAGAATTCAGAAGAACCTAGGAAACTAGCTAGGCCATCATTAGTCGAAATTGCTTCATAGTATTGTTTAAGAAGCATATTCTTAGTCTTTTGAACTGCTCTTGGAGTAATGGCCTTTTCACATGAATCCTTTAAAGACTTTAGAAGTTTACGACGAGTGTCCTTGATACCTTTCTTCGGAAGTAACTCTCCTCCAATAACAAAAATACCACCATTTTTTAGGTTGTAGTTGTATGAGTAAACCTTAGAGAGTCTTGGGTTTTTCGAAACAACATAGTTCTTTACTAAGTAAGAGCTTGTACCTGTTCCCAGAATATCTGAAAGAAAATCGAGAGCGTAAGTGTCTTCGTGAGTAACTGAAACAGAAGGGAATGCAAGTCTAAACATTGGGTTTTTCGACTGTCCTTTTAGACTTCTTACATATGGAAGCTTACCTTCTCTTTTATATCTACCAGCATCATCAAGCTTTGCCTTCTTTGTATCAAGAGTCTTATTCATTGGAATTTTACCAATAGTATCTTGAACCTTTGAAAGAATTGCCGAAGGATTAATATCACCAACGATCACCATAATGGCGTTATTTGGAGCATAAAAGTCATGATAGAACTCAAGCATTTGTTTGCGATCTAACTCTTTAACATCCTTTGCGTCCCCTATGACAGACCCTCCATAAGGAGTTCCATTAAACATAGCCTTCATCATAGCGAGGTGAATCTTACCACTTGGTCTATTCTCATAACGCATCTTTCTTTCTTCAAGAACAACTTGTCTTTCCTTTTCAAAAGGAACTTCTTCAAGCATGAGATTTGCCATTCTCTCCGCTTCAAGTTCAATCATTTTCTCAACTGTCTGAGCTGCGATATTCTCGTAGTAAACAGTATTATCAAATGTTGTATAAGCGTTAGAATTACCCCCATAAGTTTCGATATAGTCAGAGAAGTATTCTGCTGGATAGTTCTTCGTTTTCTTAAACATCATGTGCTCTAGAAAGTGTGTCGCTCCAGTTGTCCCCTTTCTCTCATAGCGTCCACCTACATCATAAAAAGTATAGATCGAGGCAATCGGTAATTTCGAATCACGAACAAGTAGTAAGCGTAGGCCATTTTCTAAAGTGTGTTTCTGAACATCAATATTTAGTTCTAATGAACCTAGGCTTAGGTCCTTATTAGAATGTTGATTTTCATTTGTAGATGAACACGATGAATTTAGAATAAGAGCTGCGGCTGTAAAGACAAATAAATTAATTGCTTTAAACATCAAATCTCCAATAAAAGTTAATATAAATAGCTTAAAAACTTATGATTTTCTTGGCAATATAAAGTTATGAATTTATTAGTTACGTTCCTAGGAACCGGAACAAGTACAGGTATTCCAATGTTAGGCTGCAGCTGTCCAGTTTGCACAAGCTCTAATAAACACAATAAACGATTGCGTACTTCATTTTTAATCCAACAAAATGATACCACAATTCTCTTTGATACGGGGCCAGATCTTCGCACGCAATTATTGCGTGAAGGCGTAAAGGATATCAGTGCAGTTATTATTTCACATGCCCATGCTGATCACTTGAACGGCATTGATGATATAAGGCCATTCACCTTTAAACACCCTATTAACCTCTATACAGACCAAAATAGCGCAAATATTATGAATATAAGATTTAGCTATATTTTTGGAAATAACCCTGGCCACATCGGATCAAGTCCGAGGCTTTTACTCAACGAAATACGGCCAAATACCATAAGTAAGATTTGCGACTTAGATTGCGAGTTCATAAGTCTGCCACATGGCAATGGGACAAGCTTAGGTCTTATTATTGGAAAGCTTGCCATCATTTCAGATTGCCATGAGATCCCGCAAGATGAAATAGAAAAGCTACGCTCTTACAAATTAGATTCTCTCATTATTGACTGTGTGCGACACAAGCCTCACCCAGCTCACCTTTATGTCGAAAGAAGCTTTGATTATATTAGACAAATAGGGGCCAATCATAATTACCTAACCCACATGGGCCACGAACTTGATCACGACTTATTGCAACAAGAGTGCGATGCTCACTTTCCAGATGGAAGTGTCAAAGTTGCTTATGACGGGCTAAAATTCGAGGTTTAATTTATTGTAATAGCATTTGAAAACAATTATATTTGCCTCATATATTTTATGAGTATTTTAACGCCTTCAATTCAATGGAGTTTTTATGATTATTGGTGTTCCTAAGGAAATTAAAAATAACGAAAATCGCGTAGGTCTAGTTCCAGGTGGTGTAAGACAACTTATCCACGATGGTCACGAAGTATACGTAGAAACAAATGCAGGAGTTGGAATTGGTATTTCTGACGAAGCATATATTCAAGCTGGAGCAAAGATTCTTCCATCACTTGAAGAAGTATTTGAAAAGTCGACAATGATCATTAAGGTTAAAGAGCCTCAACCAAGAGAAATTGCTCTTTTAAAACCACACCATATTCTTTACACATACCTTCACCTTGCGGCAGATGAGCCACAAACAAAAGGTCTTATGGAGTCTGGATCGACATGTATTGCATACGAGACAATCCAACCTGCAGACGGATCTCTTCCACTTCTAACTCCAATGTCTGAAGTAGCAGGAAGAATGGCAACTCAAATTGGTGCCGCTTACCTTCAACTTGATCATGGTGGTAAAGGTATTCTACTTGGTGGTGTACCAGGTACAAGAAGAGCAAAGGTAACTGTTATTGGTTGTGGTGTTGCAGGAACAAACGCAATTAAAATGGCAATGGGTATGGGTGCAGACGTAACTGCAATCGATCTATCAACTAAGCGTCTTGCTGAGCTTGATGACCTATTTGATAACAGAATTACAACTTTATTCTCAAATATCGACAATATTGAAAAATCAGTTCAAGAGTCGGACCTTGTAATTGGTGCAGTACTTGTTCCAGGTGCAAAAGCTCCAAAGCTTGTAACGAGAGAAATGATCTCTAAAATGGAAAAAGGTTCAGTAGTTGTTGATATCGCTGTTGACCAAGGTGGTTGTATTGAAACATGTAAGCCAACAACTCACCAAAACCCTACTTTCCTAGTAGATGGTGTTGTTCACTACTGTGTTGCAAATATGCCAGGTGCAGTTGCTCAAACTTCAACTTATGCACTTACAAACGTAACTCTTAAGTACGCTCGTATGATCGCAAAATACGGTGTTGAAGAGTCAGCGATGATGGATGAAGCATTTAAGAAAGGGATCAATATCTACAAAGGTAAACTTGTGTACAAGCAAGTTGCTGAAGATCTAAATCTTGAATACACTCCACTAAATCTAAATTAAGATTTGAAATATTGGCCCCTACCTGGGGCCATTTTCTTACCAAAAATCATTTACCATCTAAATTGCCTTACTAAATCAGTGTTATTTTTCTCAAAATATCTTACATTTAGAGGTTAATTTAAAATTTACCGACGTATTTTTTTCAATTTCACCTAAAACTCGATAGAAATTATCAACTGTTATATTTTAAGGGGGAGAAATGTCAAAAATTCTAATCGGGCTAATGCTCGCATGTTACACTCTCGCTGCGAATGCAAGCGATCATCAATTAAACTTCTCATTCAATGGTGGAGATAATGATGTACAAGTACTAGCTAAGGAAGTTGAAGTTACTAAGTACAAAGAAGAGCCATACGAAGGGACATGTTACCGCCAAATACCATATCAAGAAAATGAGTGTGGTTATGAAACAGATTATAGAAGAGAATGTCGTTGGGAACCAGGCCGTCAGGTTTGTGAAACTGAATATGATTACCAATGCCGTTATGAAACGAGATATCGTCGTGAGTGTACGAGAGGTCCTTCGAGACAAGAATGTCGTACAGTTCCGGGACAAAGAATTTGTCGTACAGTGAATGGAAGACAAGAATGTCGTCAACGTGATAGCCGTCGTGTTTGCGAGACAGTCCCAGGGCGCGAAACTTGTCGTTCAATCCCATATCAAGATCGTGTATGTGGAAATGTACCAGTAAGAAGATGTCACACTCGTCCAGGACGTAATGTATGTGATAATGTTCCTTACCAAAAATATGTTTGTCGTGATGTAACAAAGTACCGCTCAGAACCATACTCATGTACAAAGACTCGTACAGTTGCATACAAAGAAATGGAAAATGTAACTCACAAAGTAAAGGTACAATACCTTGGTGCAGTTGATAAAGCTGATGCAAATTTCACGCTTGAGTTTAGCAACGAACTTAAGAGCTTTGATACACTTGTACAAAACTTAAATAAAGAAGCAACTCAAATTAACTTCCAAGTTTCAGACTTTACAAAAGTTTCTGATTACAATTATGAGTCAACTCTTAAAGTAGAATTCTTTGACCTAGATGAGGCGAAAGCTCCTATTCTAGTAAACCCTGAAAACGTAAAAGTTGGAGTTAAAGGTCAATTCGAACTGGAGCTTTCAAACTTCACAGAAGGTATGCAAGAGCTAAGTGCAGAAATTGTTATCTATGACAAAGAAAAGAAGAAGATTCATTTTAAGAAAACAATCAATCTTCTAACTTTTAATAAAACTCTTCTTGATAATGGAAATATTCTATTTACAGAAGAATTGAAAAAGCACGGATTTGAAAAGATTAAGAAATTTGCTCTTGGGCCATTTGAAAAGGCACGTGAGTTAAAGGTTACACTTACATTCTTTCCTCTAGTATCAAAAGTACCGGGACAAGAACTTAAGTCAGTGACACACACACTAAATACAAAAGCTAAGTTTTAATAAATTGGCCCTTATTTAATATAAGGGCCTTCTTCAATATTAGGGAATTGATGAAGGCCACTTATAATAAAGAAACCCTCTACTGAGCGTAGGGGGTTTTTCTATTATTTTCTCCTCACAATAATCTAGTTAAAAGAAGTTATATTTAGTCAAAATGTCGCTAGGCATTGTTTACGGAGCGCTAAATGCTACGTATCATTTTAACTAAATAAAAATTAATACATTTTAAGTAAAGGGAGAGAATAATGCTTAAAAGTTTAATGGCCACATTAATCATGGCCGCACTTGTCGTATCGTGCTCGGGAAAGAGCAGCGCAAATAAATCAACCTTTGTTTATTGTTCAGAAGGCTCACCTTCTGGGTTTAACCCACAATTCTTAACAGATGGCCCATCACATAATGCGGCCGTTTATCCTCTATATAACAGACTTGTAAAATTTGAGACAGGCTCGACAAATATCATTCCATCAATTGCTGAAAGCTGGACAATTTCTGAAGACCAACTAACTTATACTTTCAATATCAGAAAAGATATTAAGTTCCATACAACAAAAGATTTCAAACCGACTCGTAATCTCGATGCAAGTGATGTTGTGTGGTCTTTTAATCGTATGTTCGATAAGAATCATCCTTACCACAAAGTTAGTGGCGGTATTTATGAGTACTGGGATGGTATGGGAATGAGTAATATCATCAAAAGTATCAACCAGACAGATAAGCACCAATTACAAATTACTCTTCATCACCCTGAAGCACCCCTACTTGCAAACTTTGCAATGGCATTCACAAGTATTCTCTCTCGTGAGTATGGTGAAAAAATGCTAGCGGCCAAAACTCCTGAAGTTCTTGATCGTAATCCAGTTGGAACGGGACCATTTATCTTTAAGTCTTATCAGAAAGATACAATGATTCGCTATGAGGCCAATAAAGAATACTTTAATGGCGTACCTAAAATTAAACGAATGGTTTTCTCAATCACTCCAGACCCATCAGTTAGAACTCAAAAGCTAGTGGCCGGAGAATGTCACTTAGCGACTCAACCTGCACCTACAGATATCGCAGCACTTGATGCGAACAAAGATATCACTGTTCTTTCAGGGCCAGGCTTAAATGTTGGTTATCTTGCTCTTAACACTCAAAAGAGGCCATTTGATAATATTCACGTAAGACGCGCGATTAATTATGCATTAAATAGAAAGACATATGTTGAGCCAATTTATCTTGGGTATGCAACAGTTGCTAAAAACCCAATGCCACCAACAATCTGGGGATATAACAACGATATCAAAGACTATGACTACAATGTAGAGATGGCAAAAGAAGAACTAAAGAAAGCAGGGTTACCAGATGGCTTTAGCACGACTCTTTGGACTCTTCCAGTTTCACGTCCTTACAACCCAAATGGAAAGAAGATGGGTGAACTAATGCAAGAAGATCTTGCAAAAGTTGGAATTAAAGTTGAGCTCGTTACTTATGACTGGCCGACTTACTTGAAAAAGGCCCACGCTGGTGAACACGCAATGCTACAGATGGGATGGACGGGAGATAATGGAGATCCTGACAACTTTCTCTATATGCTACTAAGCTGTGAAGGAGCAAAGGCAGGATCAAATTATGCTAATTGGTGTAATAAAGAATACGATAGCGAAGTTATTGCGGCCAAGCGCTTAAGTGACAAGAAAGAAAGAGCTGTTCACTACATGAAAGCTCAAGAAGTATTCAAAAAAGAAGTTCCTTGGATCACACTATTTCACTCAACAGTACACCGTGCAATGAGAAGTAATGTGAAAGGATTTAAGATTCACCCATTAGGAAATGATATCTTCGATAAAGTTTCATTAGAATAATATATGAAAAAATTTTTACAAAAACGCTTTCTACAGCTAATCCCAACACTTATTGGGATTAGCTTATTTTCTTTTATCGTTGTCCGTTTAGTTCCTGGTGATCCTGTCCTACTTCTCTTAGGAGAGCGTGGTGCAGATCCCAAAGTCTATGCGGCCATGCAAAAAACACTTGGCCTTGATCGCCCCATCTTAGAGCAATACTTCATTTATATGAAGAATATTTTCTCAGGTGATTTTGGCGTTTCCATTGTGACCAAGCAAACTGTCATTAATGAGTTCTTTTCGCGTTTTCCAGCGACTTTAGAGTTGGGAATTTGTGCTATGATCTTTGCAATCTTGATTGGAATACCAGCAGGAGTTTATGCGGCATTAAAGCGCAATTCTTTTATGGACTATTTCTTAATGGGTACTTCACTTGTTGGCTACTCAATGCCAATATTTTGGTGGGGTTTAATTCTTATCATTATCTTCTCAGTTAACATGGGAATTACTCCAGTATCAGGCAGAATGGATGTTCTCTTTGATGTTCCAAGAGTTACAGGTCTAATGCTAATTGATACATTAAACCCAGAGGTCATTTCACTTGATGGTTTTGCACCTTTTACTTCTGCACTAAAGCACCTCATTCTTCCAACAATTGCCATGGGAACAATTCCCCTCGCCGTTATATCAAGAATGACAAGATCAAGTGTACTTGAAGTACTCAAAGCTCCATATATCCAAACAGCAAAGGCCAAAGGTCAAAGCTATCAAAAGATTGTTTGGAAACACGCTGTACGAAATGCACTGATTCCTATTGTCACAGTAATCGGTCTTCTTTTTGGAAGTATTATTACTGGGGCAATTCTTACTGAAACAATTTTTTCTTGGCCAGGTATTGGACGCTGGCTAGTTGCAAGTATTCACGCAAGAGATTATCCAGTTATCCAAGGAGGAATTCTCTTTATTGCTCTGATGGTAATTTTCATCAATATGTGTGTAGATATTATCTACTCAATTGTTAATCCAAAAATTTCAGGTTCAAAATAATGGAAGTACAAAATTCAAATGTAACAACAATGGAAGTCTTTAAGGAATTTATTGATCACTTTAGTGACAACAAAGGGGCGCTCTTCGGTCTAGCTCTTGTCTTAGGCTTTATCATCATTGCTCTACTGGCACCTTTAATTGCACCACATGGAGCAAGCGAGATTTTCCCAGGACAACTTCGTATACCTCCATTTTGGGCAGCGGATGGCTCTATGCAATTTATCTTAGGTACAGATGATCTGGGTCGAGATGTTCTAAGCCGACTTATCTATGGAGCTCAAATTTCTCTCTTTGTTGGTATCTCAATTGTTTTGATCTCAACTGTAGTAGGAACAATGCTTGGCCTTCTTGCTGGATACTTTGGAGGCAAAACAGATGCAGTGATCATGAGATTCATCGATATTCTTATGGCCTACCCTAGTATCTTACTTGCTATTATCGTTGTTTCTGTAATTGGCCCAGGCCTAATGAATGCGGTTTTTGCTGTTGCCTTAGTAAGTGTACCTTCGTTTACACGACTTATTCGTGCAAATGTATTAGAAATAAAAAATCTTCAATACATTCAGGCAGCAAAAACATTTGGTGCCTCACCTATGCGAATTATGCTTAAAGAAATTCTACCAAATTGTATGGCAACACTCATTGTTCAAGTAACACTAGGCCTTTCAGAAGGGATTCTTTCAACGGCCGCACTTGGCTTTCTAGGCCTAGGTGTCCAGGCACCTACTCCAGAATGGGGAATTATGCTAAGTGATGCCAGACCTTACATTCAAAGTGCCCCATGGCTTGTGACACTTCCAGGTCTTTGTATCTTGGCCGTTGTTTTGGGACTGAATCTTTTTGGAGATGGCCTAAGAGATGCACTTGATCCGAAGCTTAAACGATAGAAGAGAAATATATGAGTTTATTAAAAGTTAAGAATTTAAATATACACTTTAAAACAAAGAAAGGACTTATTCACGCCGTTCGAAATGTTTCGTTTGAAGTTAAAGCGAGTGAAACACTTGGAATCGTTGGTGAGTCAGGTTGTGGAAAAAGTATCACGAATATGGCAATAATGGGCCTGCTTGATGATAATGCTGTCGTTGAAGCAGAAGAATTAAGTTTCAACGGAGTGGATCTGCAAAAACTTAATGAGAAATCGTGGCAACAGATTCGCGGAGGTGATATCAGTATGATCTTCCAAGATGCCATGAGTAGCCTAAACCCATGTTATACAGTTGAAAATCAGATTGAGGAAGTTCTTCTCATTCACGAACCAAACTTATCAAAACAAGAACGTAAGGATCGTGTTGAAAGGCTATTAATTCAAGTTGGAATTCCTGCGCCTAAAGAGCGCATGAAAGCTTACCCACACGAGCTATCTGGTGGAATGGCCCAACGAGTGATGATTGCGATGGCCATTGCTTCAAGCCCAAAGCTTTTAATTGCAGATGAGCCAACAACGGCCCTTGATGTTACTGTTCAACAGCAAATTCTAGAGCTCCTAGATGAGATTCAAAAAGAAACAGGCATGGCCGTTATCTTTATCTCCCACGATCTTGCTGTCGTTAAAGACTTCACGCAAACTCTTCAAGTTATGTATGCTGGCGAAGTCATTGAAAAAGGACCAACAATGGCCGTCATCAATTCTCCTCGCCACCCCTATACATCAGGACTATTGAAGTCAATTCCTTCATTTACAAATGATATTAACGCTCCCCTTTACTCAATAAAAGGGATGGTTCCAGACTTAGGTGATCGCCCTACAGGATGTCAGTTTAGAAAGCGATGTGAATATGCGACTGAACAATGTGAATTACTCCCTAAACTTGTCATTCATGATGATCGCTCTCTTCGTTGTATTCACCCATTAAATTAAGAATTAGGTATAGATATGATTGATACAATTAAAGTAAATGATTTAAAAAAGTACTATCCTGTCGCAGACAAGTTTGTAAAGGCCATCGATGGCCTAAGCTTCACTCTTCAAGAAAAAACAACTCTTGGAATAGTTGGGGAATCTGGTTGTGGAAAGTCGACTCTTGCAAAATGTCTTATGGCACTTGAGCAAATAACAGATGGAAGTATCACAATCGGTGGTAAAGACTTCTCAACTCTTTCTTCAAAAGAACTATACAAGTCCATTCAAATGGTTTTCCAAAATCCACTCGAGTCACTTAACCCAAGAAAAAAAGCATGGGAAATAATCGCTGATCCTCTTCTTATCAATGAGAAAGTAACAAAGAAAGAAGCTTTTGAGCGTGCATGTGAACTTATGGAAACAGTAGGCCTTCGTCGTGCTCATGCTCACAAGTACCCACATATGTTTAGTGGTGGCCAACGTCAAAGAATAGGAATTGCCAGAGCTCTTATTTTAAAACCAAAAGTTTTAATTCTTGATGAGCCAGTATCTGCTCTTGATGTTTCAGTTCAAGCGCAAGTTTTAAATCTTTTAAAAGACCTTCAAGAAGAATTTAATCTCACTTATATCTTCATCTCTCATGATCTCTCTGTCGTTCGCTATATAGCGGACAAGGTACTTGTCATGTATCTTGGAAAGGTTTGTGAATACGGAAAAAGTGATATCATCTTTACGACTCCACTGCATCCTTATACGAAAACACTTCTAAAGTCGGCCCACGCGGTAGAAAACGAAGTGATCAAGGCCTTCCCACCACTTAAGAATGTGGAGCTTCCATCACCTCTTAATCCACCTGCTGGATGTAACTTTCATACTCGCTGCCCACTTGCAGTTGAGCATTGTAAAAGCAAAGCACCAGAGTGTCGTCATATCGACAGCAGAGATGTTTTTTGTCACGAAGTTATTGAGAATTAATCATGATAAAGGCTTCCGTCAGGAAGCCTATTGTAATTATTTCAACTAAACACTATTTATATCCTAAATTTGCTATAAATCCTCAAACAATAAATTTGAAGGATAAACATATGAAACTAATCGTTACTCTAGCACTAACATCATCCGTATTTGCTGGCTTTTGCGCTGACGAGGCGCTATTTGATCCAAGCTGGCCAGGGAATAAAATTTCTAATGTCATAAAATGTAATCGCGTGAAAGCAAAGTCTTATGTCCTCGAAAAGAACTTACTTCTTGGCGATAGCGCTTGTTTTGGAATTATTAAAGAGCAATTCTCGGAATACAAGAACACAACGTATAAAGTGTCTTTTTGGGATACTGAAAAGGGTTATGAAGGACTGAGTATTATCCCAACAATTCTTGAAAATGGTAAAATGTTTGAAAAAGCTAAAATCGAAGTTAGTGACAATGGCGACACACACCTCTCATACAGAGACCCTAGTCGTGGTTATACAACTGAAGTTGATTTTAATCTTGACGACCCATCTATGATGAAGACCCATGTTTTTAATAAAAGGCTCTTTTCGAAGAAGTCTGTGGAAACAGCTGAATACGAATGTGAATTTGAACTCTAGTTCATAAAAAAAGCCTCGCAATGCGAGGCTTTTTTTATATGTAAATTTGAAAAATCAAATTACTTAATTTCTTTGTGAAGTGTGTGCTTTCTTAAGAAAGGATTGTACTTCTTAACTTCAAGTCTCTCTGGATGAGTCTTTTTGTTTTTAGTAGTTGTGTAACGAGATGGAGTTTGTCCATTCTTTCTCGCTTCTGTACACTCAAGTGTAATAATAACTCTTGGCCCCTTTGCCATAACTGCCTCCTAAAATATATAAAACTTTAAAATTGTTTTCTCTAATTTATACAAATTACAATTCGTAGGTTAGAAACTTACTAGAAATACATTGTCATGGCAAGGGCCAACTGCTAAAAATACAGCATGGAAACACAAAATCTTGTAAATCTCAAAAATTGGAACTTCGCCCACTACAATAGTGAGCACTTTAAATCATTCATTGGAATGACTGGAGATATCCAAGAAGTTGATGGCCAAATAAAAGAGCTAATCCTCTATTCTGTTACAGTTGTGGACGGTGAAGATCTTGAGGTTTTTCAACGAGATTTCAGCTCTTTAAAGAGCGCCATTGATTTTATCAATGAAAAATATGGACATTGGCAATTTAACGACCCGACAGATAAGTCTGGAGGTGGCTGCAGCTCTTGTAGCGCACATTAAAAATGCCCATCTCAGCTATGGAAGCACTACATTAGATCTTGACAAATGGTCCTATATGGGCGAAATTGCTCAAATCTCTAATTAATACTAAATCAGCATTGTACCAAGCAATGCAAAAGATAACGAGGTTTAAAATGAAAAAAGGTATTCACCCAGAGTACAGAGACGTTCTTTTCCATGACATCTCTGCAGACACAAAATTTGTAGTTAAATCAACAATCAAAGCTGATTCAGAAGAAGAGTTTGATGGGAAAACTTACCCATACGTAAAACTTGATATCTCAAGTCTTTCTCACCCATTCTATACAGGAAAAACTAAAGTTCTTGATACTGAAGGTCGTATCGATAAATTCAGAAAGAAATTTGGTACTTCTTACGCTTCACTTGGGAAGAAAAAGTAATTATCGAATCAAAATTTTCGAATATAAAAGAAGCCTCGCATTGCGAGGCTTTTTTATTTATAATTTAAGATATGAAATTTCTAATCACTATCTTTATTGCACAGCTAAGTTTTGCCAACCTCGATAACAAGATCAATTATATCGCCGACATTCTGTTAAAAGAGCAATACCTAATTAATGACTCAAAAGAACGTGCAGACTTTGTTAAAAGACAGCTGATAGAAAAGTCTGCAAAAAGCTTAGACAATAAAAAGCTTGAAAAAATCATTGATGACAATACAAGCTTCGTTGATATCAAAGAAGAAATAAAAAAACGTATTAAGGCCAATTATACAGAAAATGAAGTGAATCGACTGATGGCCATTCTTGAAACAAAGGAAATGAGAAAACTTGCCAAGGATGTCCTTTCAAAAATCTTAACAATGCCCCACTTCAAGATGGATAAAGAAAAAATTATCTACGAAGTCAAAGAGCTGAAGTCTAAATAATCTTAAAAATAAATTATTTATTTTATCAGTAAATTACATTTCATTATTTTCATAAGTTAGCTCTCTTAACCAAAGACAGCCTAAAGAAACCCCTTTATTTACAAACACTTACACACTCTCCCGACTAAAGAAATAAAGTATATTTACCGAATAAAGTGAAACTGAACATGTATCACTTAAGGGGGAATAGTGAGTAAATTATTAAAAAGAGTATTTCTACTTCTATCTGTTTTATCACTTCTAGCAAGTTGTTCTTCTATCAACTCATATCAAGCAAGAGAGTATGCTGAGTGGAAAGCAAAAGGACTTGAAGTGAAAGAAAAAGATGAAACATTGGCCGCAGTTTTAAATATCCTGCCAGGTGTAGGAGATTTCTATAATGGCGATGTACCTAATGGTGTTGTAAACCTACTCTTTTGGCCACTGTCAGTTGCTTGGGCACCTGCAGGTGGAGCACAAGGAGCAAAGGTAAGAAATTATCATGCAACGAAAGCACACGTCGACTCACTTGAAAAAAATAAAAAAGCGCTTCTAAGTGAACTTGATACCGCCTTTATGACTAATATGATTTCAAAGAAGGCCTATATTATTGGAAAGCAAAAAATCACAAGTATGGATTTAATCGAGTTTAGATCAGGCGTAAGACTTCAGGACGTCCTGACAGCACCACTTAATCGTCTACCAGCTAGTAAAAAGTAAATATCTAAGGGAGCCTTATGCTCCCTTATTCAACACCTTCAACTTCAATAGTCTTTACACGAACAGTAGAATTTTCAAGTTCCTTATCAATTGTATAGCGAACACAAATACCAGAGGAAATCTCTTCTAATTGCTTAACAACTTTCTTCTTAAAGAGTTTCTTAGGAACTTCTAAAGTCACAGACTTATTATTTTCATCACAGACATCCCAAAGGAATGCGTGCTTAACATTTTTCTTTAAACGAATAATTCTTGCTTTACCGCTCTTATCTTCAATTTGGTTTAATGCATAGAAGTGAATTGTTGCAGGCATGACCTTACGATCTAATTTTGCAACTTGCGAAAGAGACTCGAGCTCGAAGTCCAATGAAGTTTTAATTGATTGGTGACACCAGTCATCGATCCCTTCAAGAGGACAAGTCCCCTGTCCCATACATGGATATTGAATTTTGTAATCGATTAAGAGAAGCTTCTTTCTTAAAGCAAGAAGGTCTTTAAATACATCTTTTGTTCCAGGTTCAATACAAATGATAAATTTAGGATTGTAGCGCTTAATAATCTTAAAGGCCGCAGGCATTCCCATTTCATTGATCGAATTACCAAAAATAAGAGTTCTTGGAGCATCGTCAACATTTGGTAGAGTTTGAGAAAAACCAATTTTAGGATTTTGAAAATACTCATTATTAAGCTTATTGGCCTGTTCAATCATAAGCTTAGATTCATCAACTCCTGTGAAAGAAAGAGCATCCGAAAAAAGCTCACTTGCGGCAAAAACATAAGTTCCAGGTCCTGTTCCAATATCTAAGATGTGAGTTTTAGAAATTTCGGCTTTCATCTGCTCGCTTAAATGCTCAGTTAAAAACTCAAGCTTAAGAGCATTTGTTGGAAAGTAGAATGATGTATAGGCACTGATTAAATCCTCATCAGAGTAGTTATTCTTAAGCTTAGTACGCTCACTAGTAAATTGTGTCGACTGAGTCCCAATAAGTTTTGCAAGTTGCTGCTTATTAAGATTTGGATTTAAGAGACTCTTTAAAATTTTATCGTATTCAAACATTTCTACTTCCTAAAAAAAAGGCCCAAGAAATCCTTGGGCCCGAATTCAATATTCTTTTTAAAAGATTATACTATCTTTTTTCTGGTGCTACGTAATCTCTCTCATTTTCACCAATATAAACTTGGCGAGGACGAGAAATACGTGCTCCATCTTCTCTCAGTTCTTTCCACTGAGATAGCCAACCTGGTAAACGACCTAATACGAACATTGCTGTAAACATATTAGTTGGGATTCCAAGTGCTTTGTAGATGATTCCTGAGTAGAAATCTACGTTTGGATATAGGTTACGCTTAACGAAGTACTCATCTTTAAGAGCAACTTCTTCAAGACCTTTTGCGATATCAAGAAGTGGATCTTCGATTTTAAGCTTAGTAAGAATTGTGTCACATGCTTTCTTGATGATTTTTGCACGTGGATCAAAGTTCTTATAAACACGGTGACCAAATCCCATAAGACGGAATGGATCGTCCTTATCTTTCGCTTTTTCGATGAACTTTTGGTAATCACCACCATCTTTCTTAATCTCTTCAAGCATTTCAAGTACAGCTTGGTTTGCACCACCGTGTAATTGTCCCCAAAGAGCTGTAACACCAGCTGCAATTGAAGCAAATACGTTAGCATGTGAAGAACCTACAACTCTTACAGTTGAAGCTGAACAGTTTTGCTCGTGATCAGCATGAAGGATTAGAAGTGTATCAAGAGCGTCTGCTACGTCTTGGTCTACTTCACCATCAAACATTAGATTTAGGAAATCTGCTGAGTAATCTAGCTTAGCATTTGAAGTTAGTGGGCTTTTTCCCATCGTCTTGCGATAGAATTGCGCCATCATAACTTTTACTTGTCCCATTAATTGAACAATAGCCTTGTTCTTAATTTCTTCAGTTGCTTCTGGATCTAAGAACTCTGGGTAGAAACCACTTAGAGATGAGATCGCAGCAGCTAGTACACCCATTGGGTGAGCTGAACCAGGAAATTGGTCGATGATTTTTTCAACGCCACCTGGAAGCTTGCTGTTAGCTGAAATTTCTCTGTTGAAAGTATCTAGCTCCTTAACAGTTGGAAGCTTTCCATTGTAAAGAAGGTAAGAAACTTCAGCAAAGTTTGAAGATTCAGCAAGTTGTTCGATTGGGTAACCACGGTATCTTAAAATACCTTTCTCTCCGTCTAAGAAAGTAATCTTCGACGTACATGATCCTGTGTTAACAAAACCAATATCTAAAGTAATAGCACCTGTTTCTGCTCTTAGCTTTGAGATGTCTAAAGCGACTTCGTTTTCAGTTCCTACGATCACAGGAACTTCAATAGTTTGACCATTGATTTCAATTTTTGCACTATCGGCCATTTTATTCCTCCAAAATTTAAGTTGGATATAACTTAAATACGTTAAAAAACACGAATTAAATTAAGTAGATACATATCTTTTTTTGCTAAATCTGTCGACACGTCTTGCGTCTAAAATGCACAGCGTTGCATTAATTTTCCCAATTATCTGGGTCTTGCTGCCATTTCATAAGAAGCTCATGGCCTCTTTCATCGATCAATTTTTGCGACAAACAAATATCGGCTAATTGATTAAGATTTATTAAAGAAAAAATCTCAATACCTAAATCTTTAGCAACCCTTTTAGCATTGGGAGTTTGATAGTCGACCAAACACAGCACTGAGTCTACCATATGGCCCTGATCGCGAATGAGTCCAATGACTTTTTCGATACTTGAGCCTTGGTTAACCAGGTCTTCAACTAAAAGTAATTTACTATTTTCGCCAACTTTTCCTTCCACTATCTTACCCGTGCCATGGGCCTTAGGCTTTGAGCGTACATAATTCATTGGCTCGCTACGATAAAATGCTAATGCCGCAGCGTGAGAGATTCCAGCAGTTGCAACACCTGTAATGAAGTCATATGAAAAGTTATTCTCTTCAATGAGTTCACTCATGAGCTCAATTGCAAGCTTCCACATTTTTGGATCAGAAGACATAAGGCGATTGTCACAGTAAATAGGCCCAGTCTTACCAGAAGCGTATTTAAATGGATTTTGTGGAGAAATTTTAATTAAGCCAAATTTTATCATCTCTTTTACAAGAGAGATTGTCTTTTCTGTCATGCTAACCCCTTTAAAATAGTTTAAACAAATTTATCCATCTTAAAAAGTCGAATTCTTGTATAATTATTAATTGATTATTAATTTTTTCTCCTAACTAAATTTTATTATTTCAATAACTTACCGATGCGGGAGATATATGAAAAGAAATTAATGATTAGTTGATTAAAGGAGTACGTTTTTGAAAGCATTATATATTTGTGATGAAAAAGATGAATGGGGATACATTAGAGATTCTTTCTCAAATTGTTATCCAGATATCCAACTTCATTGCGCAATGAGTGGTGATGATGCAATTGACCTTTTAAGCTTTGAAGGTCCTTTTGCCGTGATCATTATTGAAGTAGCTCTTAAAAATGAAGATCCGTCTCAGCTAGCGGGAAAGATTCTTTCGATTACAGGTCAAAGGCCATTTATCTTTATCGGTATGGAGGCCATGATCAAACAAAAAATTCCAGATGCACTCTATGCACGAAGTGAATCGAGCTCGGCACTTTTTCGCCCAATTGAAGAAGAAGATTTTATGGGCGCAGTTAACAAGGCCCTTGCCTGGGTTAAAAGTGAAGACTTCGGCTCTAGCATTGAGGAATTTGAAGAAGACGATTTATTGCCAATGAAGATTCGTGGCTTTTATTTATTTGATACACTCGCCTACGATGTCTATTTAGAACTAACTCAAACAAAGTATACAAAGATCATATCGGCAAATAAGAAATACTCTCACGCAACAATTCATTCTTATGCGAGAAAGAATATAAAAGTCCTTTATCTAAAAAAGAATGACTACTTAAAATTCTTAGAAGAAGGAATAGAAAACCTCCTTAAAACTTTTGAAAGCAAGAAAAGACTTAAAGACTCAGAAGTTATTGAAAATCAAATTAAGGCCGTTCTTTTGATTCATCAATATGTTAAAACCGTTGGCGTATCAGAGAATGTAATTAAACTTTGTGATGAAGTCATTCTTTGTAGTCGTGAAATCATTCTTGAAAATAAGAAGTATCGTAATGTCCTTTCGCTATTTCCAAAAGGGCCATTTGATATTGCCACTCAATCAATTATGACACTTTATTTATCACACTTTATTTTACAAGCTCTTGGCTGGGCCTCTGAGACATCAAAGAAGAAACTTGGACTGGCCTCACTTTTATATGATTCAATGCTTGAAAATGAAGACCTTGCTTCAATTCAATCATTAGAGGACCCACAGCTTAAAATGTTCAAAGAAAGTGAGCAAGAAAGCTACCGTCTCCATCCTCTTAAAGCAGCTGAGATTGCACAGTACTTTACAGGTTACCCTGAAGCAGACTTTGTCGTGGCCCAGCACCATGAAAAACCAAAGGGAGATGGCTTCCCTAATAAGTTAAGTACAAATAAATTAACGGCCCACTCGTGTGCATTTATCCTAGCAAATAACTACATTTTAAAACTTTGTACAAGTACAGGCGGCAAAAAAAACTTACTTAATATCTTTAGAGAAATTAAAGAAGTTTACAACCAAGGTAACTTCAAAGACCCACTTAATGCTCTACAAAGGACGATACTGTAAATTAAATTTTTCTTAAAAAGCGGAGTCCTTTGCTCAAACAAAAACGAGGGATTTTTAATTTACATTTTTCTTAGTTAAGTTAAACTCTTTGTATTGTTTTACAAACATCACAATATTAAGGAGTTTATTGATGAAAAAACTATTATGTGCAGCACTTTTTACAGTTGTTACTTCTTCAGCATTTGCAGCTCACGGACCAGCAGGTTGTGGTCTTGGTTCGGTAATTTTCGAAGGTAAGTCAGGACTAGCTCTTAACGTTCTTGCAGCTACAACAAACGGTATCCTAGGTAACCAGACATTTGCAATGTCAACTGGTACTCTTGGTTGTGAAGATGCAAAAACAGCACGTGTATCAGCTGTATCATTTGTTGAAAACAACATGATCGCACTTTCAAGCGATATTGCTCGTGGCGAAGGTGAAAGTCTAGATGCATACCTTGCTCTAGTTAATGCTCCAGCAGCAAACAAAACAAACCTAAAGCAAAACTTTGATAAGATTTTTGCTGAAAATGCTGACGCACAAACAATCCACAATAACATCCAAACTGTACTAGCGATGTAATACTTTGGCCTACAACTTCGGTTGTAGGCCATTTTTCCAATACGCCAAAAATTGATTTTAGAATGAAAAAATATTTAACTGCAACATTTCTCTTCTTTGCTCTAGGGCATTCTTCTTGGGCATCAACAGAGCTCGAAACTTTTTCTAAGTCACAAAGGTGGCTAAAGCTCATACGATATGAAAAGAATCTTTTCGGTTACGAGTCCCTAGTAAAAGCGAAGGAATATTTTCTTTCTGAAAATGGTATGACATCACCACTAGAGGAATTGAAACAAACAATTTCAGGTGTTGAATCCCCTCTTGTTAAAGACATGAATAATCATCCGAAGTGTCTTTTCCCTGCAAGATTCATGCTCTTAAAAGAACATAGGCTAATTGAGCAATCATTAAATTTGTATGATTGTCCTGCTTATCAAGACTATATAAAGAAAATCGATATCTATTCAGTCTCTATTATTTTTTCTTCTTACTTTATAGAAAAGCCCGCTTCAACTTTTGGTCACACATTCTTTCGTGTTCGTTCAAAGTCATCTAAAAGCCAAGATAATGATCTCTTAGATTACGGCGTGGACTTCAGTGCGAAAGTCGATACTAGTAATCCCCTCGTTTATGGCTACAAAGGTATTTTTGGTGGCTTTAAAGGCATGTTTGCTATGATGCCATATTATGTAAAAGTTAAAGAATATAATAATATGGAATCGAGAGATCTTTGGGATTATGAATTAAACTTAGATAGAAAAGATCTTATTTATTTTCAGGCGCACCTCTTTGAAATGAATCGAGCTTATTTCGACTATCTCTACTTCACTAAGAATTGCTCTTACCACATTCTAGCGTTTGTCGATGCCATTAGAACAGACTGGAAGCTAATTGATAATATCGATACTACAGTTCCTCCAGTTGATACAATCTACGCTTTATTCGAACAAGACAATATCGTAAAGAATATTAAAGTTAGACCCGCTTCGTATACAAAATTAAAAGCGAGGTATGATGAGATGAATCCAAAGCAAGGAGCACTTTTCAAAAAGCTTATCAAGGATTCTAAGAATATCAGCGACATCAAAGATAATGTTGATGAACTATTTGTCTTAGATACTTATAATCTTTATATCGACTTTAAGAATGCCGATGTTGATGCAACTAAGTCTTTAAAAGATAAAGAGAAGAAAGAATACCGTACACAAAAATTTCGTATTAATAGCAAACGAGCAAAATTAGCTTCAAAATCACAAGATATTAACTATGATTTTTTAATGCCTAAATCTCCGGATAAAGGCCACTCTACAAATCGTTTTAGCCTAGGTCCAAGCTTTGATAGTAATGGAGAATATCTAAATATTGAGTTTCGTGGAGCACTCCACGACCTACTCGATAGACAAAGTGGTTATCTTCCCATGTCCACAACAGAGCTAGTTAATATAAAGTTAGATTATAATCGCTATCAAGAAGATCGACTGAGGTTAGTCGATATACAGCTTGCTCGTATCGATGCCTTAAGACCTGTAACAGTTTTTGCAAAGAAGCTTAGTTGGCAATTTAACTTTGGTTTTGCTGAGAGCTTTACATATCAAAGCCGAACATTAAATCCCTACTTAGATTTTGATCTTGGTTACACTTTTGGTAACGAAGTATTCGCACTGGCAGCATTTATAGCAACACAAAACTCTTATATCTATGAGTCAGACTATGACTATGCTCTTACTTATGGGCCAAAAATAAGGCTTATCTACTCGAGTAAATACTTTTCGTGGCAAGGTAGTTATCAATATTCTTTTAGAAATAACACTCGCTTAAATAAACAACATGAATGGAATAGCGAAGCAAAGTTTCACTTTACCAAGGATGTTAGCTTAAGACTTGCCTACCAATACTATGATGAAGTTTACCAAAGAGCGATGGCAGGACTAAATTTCTTTTACTAATCGAAAGTAAACAAAAAAAAGTGACATTTGCCACACACAAGTAAGATCGCTATAGTTTTAAAATGAAAAAAGTAAGTATTGAATTTGAACAACAGGCCTTAGCACAACTAGCGAATACTCCCATTGAAGTTCAAGATGAAATTAGTTGTTGGATAAATCTTCTTTCAGATCTAGGTATCGATAAGGCACGTGAATTCAAGATTAAATACGATGGGCCTCTCAATATTGAAATTGATGAAATCAATAATATCAGAAAGATTCAATTAAAGGATAGCTGGCACGCAATCTATACCCTCGAACAAGATAGTGTCACAATAAAAAATTTAGTAGATATTGCTTAAATCTTAATCGTCGCAAGTGTTTCGATGATCTTCTTATACGTGTGCTTAGTAAAGCGCTCACGTAGCTTAGTTATTACATCTTCAACATTTATTTTTTGGCGATCTTCAATTCTTTGGTAGATTTCTTCTGTAAATGCTTCAGCAATAATAAGAACCTTAGCAAGTGGAGAGATATCATCTTTAAAACTTGTCGCAAAACCTAGTCCATTTGATGTTCCATGGTGTTGCATGATAATAACATCGGCCCCAAGTGGACATGCAGGATAGCGCCTAATTGCATCTGCTGCTTCAGCAGCATGATTGATAATGATTTCCTTATCTTCTTCAGAGACTTGAGGATCAAAAATGATCTTATCCTCATACATTAGATCAGGATATTTTTTATAGACTTGCACTAAGTACATATCGTGGAAATAAAGAACAAATTTTAATTTCTCTTTATGAGCAGGGCCACCCCATTCAACGTTGTCGAGAATATGGGACGAAACGTAACCTGCAATAATTGAGTGACTATAGAGAAAGCCAGATTTTAGCGCTGCTAAATCCTTTAGGATAGATTTTAGATCTGGAACATTATCAATAACTTCTTCCATCGTATCCATACACATTTGAGAAAGCTGGACAACTTCTTTCGTTACCCCTTCATCTTCAAATAGCTGTTCAGCAATGGCATCAATACTTTGCTCCACAAAATCAAGAGATTCTTGTTGAGGAGTTTCAGGAGTCACCTTTTCCATACTTTCAATTAAAAGCTCAGTTACCCTCTTAGTGAAAGCGAAACGCTCTCTTGCAGGTATCAAAAGATGTGAAACATTTTGATCTAAGAATTCTCTTACCTTTGGCCATACATCACTTTCAGTGTCATATATTTTAGTTGGGACTTTCTCGCCATTATTTTCTAGCATATAGTAGGTATCGCAAAATGCTTTATTAAACGGAAAGAAGAGACGAATAGGCATTTCATATAACTCTTCTGTCACAACGGCCAAAACTTCTTTTGGTGTAATTTTTAAGCATTCAAAAATATTTTGTAGAATGCCAGGGATATCAAATTGATTTTTAACAACATAGTTCTCATCTGGAACGAGATCCCCTTCTCCAATAACAATCGAAGGAATATCGCGATCATTTTCAATAAGATTATGAAAGGCCAAAAGGGCCGTATCTTCATCCCCGATTGAGGCCATTGTTACGAGTAGATCAATAGGAACTTCTGTGTCCTCAATATGAATGAGCGCCTCATCAAGTGATGACGTAAAAATCAGATTCAACTCAGTGTATGTCTTAAGATTTACACTGTAGATTGAATTTAAAACTTCATTGTCACAAATTACTAAAGCAGTTTTCACAAATTCCTCTTAAAATGATATCGTATTTGTCATTGTAACATATAATTACAGATGCTTAGCAACATGCACACAAGGAAAAATATGCAATTTAAAGAAAATGAATTGGTTTTAGGGACAATTATTGAACGCTACAAACGATTTTTATTAGATTTTAAATTAGATAATGCCTTTAAAGAGTATAGTTGTGAACAAACTCTAACGGCCCACCTTGCAAATACAGGAAGCATGAAAACATGTTGGGAGCCAGATTGGAAAGTTCTAATGACCCACTCTGATGACCCAAAGAGAAAGCTTAAATTCTCTGCTCAGATGATTTCGAATGGGGATTCTTGGATTATGGTAAACACAGGCCTTACAAATAAGATTGTTCAGGAAGGTCTAGAACTTGGAAAATTCGAAGAACTTAGAGGGTATGATTTTTTCAAGAGTGAAGTAAAAATTGGTAAAAGTAGAATTGATTTTCTCTTAAGCAATAAAGAGATCGATAAGAAAGATTTAAAACTTGAGGATCCTAGTTTTAAGTACAACTTTGTTGAAGTAAAGAATGTTACTTTAAAAGTTGGAGACCAGGCCCAATTCCCGGATGCCGTCTCAACCAGAGGCCAAAAGCATCTTGAAGAACTTATGGCAATTAAGGAGCAAGGTCATGAGGCCACAATGCTCTATATTGTTTCTCGTGAAGATGTTAAGAGCTTTAATGTGAGTGATATTGATACAGAATATAAAAGACTTCTTATCAAGGCCAAAGAAGCTGGAGTACAGATTCTTGCCTACCAACTAAATATGAATGAAAAAGAAATCACTGTCGCAAAAAAACTTAAGATTGTTTTATAGGCTTGTCGATTCGAACTTCTCGATATGATTTGCAAGCTGTGAATACACTCGACTCTCGTTAGGAATCTTTGTTAAAAGATGATTAAACTTTTGAAGATTATCTTTATTGATGAAACGATATAGCTCTCTTGTAATAAGTGAGTTTTCATTGCTAGCGTTTGAAGCTAGTGTTGTCACTATTTGATCGCTTACCTTATCTTTAAAATCATCTGACTTTGCATATTTTTCAAGCTCTAAAATAATAAGAGAATGAAGATCCTTACCGTAAACACCTTGTGAAAGTTTAACTAAGGCATTTAATGATCTTAGATCACTCTTTTGCGTACTTAAAAGTAAAACTAAGTTCTTCTTTAATTCTTCATTTGAAAGATCGATAAAATCTAGTGCTGTCGTAATAATTGAGTGAGAACGAAAGCCTCTTTTTGACGTAAAGTTATATAGCTGATTAATATTTTGATTAATCTTCGCTGTAATATAATCCCCATACCTATCATAATTTTCAGAAACTTCATCACTTGTGAAGTATTCCTGACAGATACTTCTCATACAACCCTTAAGTTTTGATAACGACTCTTCGTAAGACTTGTAGATATGCATATCCTCAACTCTTCTCTTTTTTAGTTCACGGGCCGTAACATCATCAGATAAAGATGCAATTGAACGTTTAACAAAGTCAGGTGAACGATTAACATGCTTGTATGGATTTGCACCACTACCAAGCTCTTGTTTAAGAGTACTCTCAATATCACTACTAGTGAAAAAGACAAATGCGCCTAATGATGCAATTACGACAGTATGAACTAAGCCTTTAATCATTTCTTTCCTTAAATGTTTAACCAACCTTTTTACTCGTTTCGGTTAATATTAGGAAAAGATTAAGTTTTAGTTTTTATTTATACATAATTTTAATAGGTTATATTTGAGATTTTTTTTGATAATGATCAATTAGTTGTTCAACACAATTAAATCCCTTTAGGGACATATCATTTATTATTGATCGATTAATATCTTGGAGAAGCTTAGGCCCCTGGAAAATAAAGGCCGAATAGATCTGCAAACACCTTCCACCATCACGCCAATAATCAACAATATCTTCATACGAAGAAAAACCTCCAACCCCGATGAACTCTAAATGAGGAAAATCCTTCATCTTATCAAGACATGCCTTACGGACCCTTCGTGCTTTGGCCAGAAGCAGTTTTCCAGAAACACCTCCTACCCCACGCTCTTGCATTATAGTCGTATTTGTTGCAATGATACCAGTTAGTCTATAGTCACTTGCGACTTTGATAATACTTTCAATTTCATCTTCTTCAATATCTGGTGAAATTTTTAAATAGAGATCGGCCTCACCGTCTTTACGCTCTAAAGCAGCAAAGATCTTCTCTAAGGATTCACGAGTTTGATGCGAACGAAGTCCCGGAGTATTTGGCGAGGAAACATTTATAACGATATAATCAGCAAGATCTTTAAAATCTTGATAAAGGCTCGCATAGTCTTCATATGCTAGATTATCAGGTGTATCCTTATTCTTTCCAATATTAACACCCAATGGAATTGAACGCTTTGCTAAGCGTACTTGATTCTTAAGAAACTCTCCACCTTCATTATTAAAGCCCATGCAGTTACGAATAGACTCTTCTTCAATATAACGAAATAGTCTTGGCCTAGGATTTCCATCCTGGGGCCTTGGTGTTACAGTTCCAACCTCAATAGCGCCAAAACCAAGATTAGAAAGAAATTCGTATCCACGACAATTTTTATCAAGCCCAGCAGCAAGCCCAACAGGTGTTGCCCACGTTAACTTACCAATTCTTAATTTTAAACTATCAGAGCGGTAACTCGGATAAACCTCAGAAAGGACAGGAAACCTCTCCATGAAATCGATTGTAAGATCATGAGCATCTTCGGCGTCTAACTTGAATAAGAAGTTACGGGCAAGAGAATAAATCATTAGTACAACTTAACAAAGTCACCTTCGTGAACAGAGCCTCCGGAGTGTAAGATACCGATTGAAGCATCTGCTCCAATAAAGTCGATAATCTCAATAGTCCCTTTGACTTCTCCCTTGGAAACACCAATAAGGGCCCCAGTTTCAGGATCATAGATATCAACACCTTCAGTTACAACTTTTAAAACATCACCGATATTAAGTCCTGAGTCACGGCCAGCATTGATATAGATATTATTTCCAATAATTTTTGCAACACGTCCGATCCACTCTAGCTTTTGAGCAGTATCAAGAATTCTTGGAATTGATTTTCTAACAGAAACTTTTGTTACATAGCGAAGAAGATCTTGTCGGTACTTTGTTTGTGAATCGCGATCAGACTTAAAGAAGCGGTAGCTGCTATCGTCTGCATAACCATCAAGAGTATCAGTATAGATTTCTTTATTAGAGTTAACGTCATAGATTCTAATCTCGACTTTTGCTTCACTATAGCTTTTTGTGCTTCTAACAAAACCTACTTCATCAGACTTTTCTCTAACTCTTGCTTCGATAATTCGACCAAAAATAACAAAGTTTACACCTTCTCCTTTTGCCTTTCTTGTCATCTGAACAAGCTTTGATCCACCTTGTGAGTAAACCTGCTTCGAAGAACCAAATAATCTAGCTGACATTGGGTCAACAATGAATTGTCCCGTCTTTTGAAGCTCACGGCGAAGCTCTTCTGTTGCGATAACACCTAAATCTTGGCCACCAAATGGAGATTCATTAAAGAAAGTTAGAAGTGCAACCTTCTTTTTAACGCCTGTAAAATGTTGACGCTGAGACGTTCTCTCTTTTCTTCCGTGATAATCTCTTTTTTGTGGTGGTACTAAAAGAGAACACGATGTTGTAACTAAAACTAAAATTGGTAATAAAAACTTAATCATAGACTTTTTGCCTTAGCTGCTTCCTTATCTTCCTTAATAACTTTTCCACTCTCACCAGCATGAATAATATTAAAAACAAATGGAAGGTTTTCATCTCTTTTAATCGAAGCTTGCTCTGATAATTTTGTATTAGAAAACTTCTTCAAGACATCCATTGCCTTATCTTTATCACCAGAGAAAGTGATACTAATATTGACTACATTTTGAAGAGTCGAAGTAATTTGTGGATCAAAGAAGTAAACAACACCTTCTTCTTTTAACATTCCAGCAAAATCAAATGCCTCATTAATATTATGAGTATTTCTTAATACGATATCAAAAGAGTTCTTTACAGATACTTTCTCCTTAATCGTTCTCTTTA